>NZ_BAAAHE010000013.1 GCF_039525035.1 Sporichthya brevicatena | reverse complement strand
TCATCTCGAGCGGGCTCAAGCCACCGCGCGACCGCCGCGCGGATTATTCAGGAGAGTCCTAGAGAAGCACCTCCGCCAGGGCCCGCTGCCCGGCCGACGGGTCGGGGCCGAGGACCTGGATGCAGACGTGGTCCGCGCCCGCGTCGTGGTGGGCGCGAAGTCCGTCGGCGATCGTCTTCGCGTCGCCGTGGAGCACCATCGCGTCGACGAACGCGTCGGAGCCGCCGTCCGCGAGGTCGGCCTCGCTGTACCCCTCGCGCAGCCAGTTGTTCCGGTAGTTGATCAGGCCCAGGTAGAAGTTCAGCGTCTTGCGGGCGATCGCCCGAGCCTCGTCGGCGTCCGTGCTCACGACGACCATGTGCTCGGGTGCGAGCAGTGCACCACCGACGATCTCGCGCGCCTGCGCGGTGTGCGCCGGGCTGGTCAGGTACGGGTGCGCGCCGGCCGTGCGGTCGGCGGCGAGCTTGAGCACCTTCGGCCCGAGCGCCGCGAGGCACATCCGGTCGCGCGGGACACCCGCGGCGTCGAGCTCGTCGAGATAGCTGACCATCGTCGGGTACGGGGCCTGGTACTCCTTCGTGGCCTCCGGGTGCCCGATGCCGACGCCGAGCAGGAACCGGCCCGGGTGCTTCGCCTCGATGCGGTGGTAGTTCTCCGCGATCGGCCCGGCGTCGTCGGCCCACATGTTCACGATGCCGGTCGCGATGACGATGCGCTCGGTCGCGTCGAGGAGCTCCTCGACCTGGGTCAGCGGCTCCCGCGGCGACCCGCCGAGCCAGAACGTGCCGTACCCGAGACGCTCCGCCTCCGCGGCGAGCTCCGGGGTCGAGCGGACGGTGGGCTGCCAGATGCCGAAGCTTCCAAGATCCATGAGCTGCACCCTAGCTCCGGGATCACGAATTCAGGAGAGCCTGCTTACCGGCCGGTCGGCCAGCGCGCGGACGGCCGGTGCCATCGACCCCGCGACGACGGGGGACTGCCCGGCGAGCTCCGCGTCGCCCCAGTCGATGACGAGGTCGACCTCGTCGGCCAGCCGGTACGGCCGGCTCAGGACGATCGCGCCGAGCGAGCGCCGTAGCCGGGAGACCTCGGCCCGGACGGCGACGACGTGCTCCGCGTCCCCGTACAGCGCCTCGCTCAGAGCCGCGGCGCCGATGCCCGCCCGCCCGGCGAGGTGGACGAGCAGCAGCAGTTCGGCGTGACGCGCCGTCAGGGCGAAGCGCCAGCTGCCCTTGTCGCTGCAGGTGGACACGACCGGTGCGCTGTGCAGGTCGAGCGTGAGGTTGATGCGCTCCTGCCGCTCGGCCGGACGCAGGAGCCAGCCACCGTTGATCCGCTCGGGCACGCAGACGCCCAGACCCGGGACCGAGATGGCGCGGTCGGCGCACGGCACGGCCACCCGACGCCCGGTCGCGATGCCGGTGGCCTCGGCGATCCAGCCCTCGTCGTCGACGATGAGCGCGGGGCCGTCGAGCGTCGCGATGATTGAGGCGGCCTGACTGCGCAGGCGCTCGAGGTGGGTCACGTGCCGCTGCCAGATCTGCATCTCGGCGCAGTGGACCGCCGTCTCCACCAGCGCCCCGATCGCCGGGTGCAGGGTCAGGGCCGGGCCGCTGACGTCCACGATGCCGGCGAGCCGGCCGGTGCGCGGGTCGTGCACCGGCGCCGCGGTGCAGTACCAGGGGTGCAGCTCGACGCAGTAGTGCTCGGCCGAGAAGACCTGCACGCCGCACTCCTCGGCGAGCGCCGTGCCGATCGCGTTGGTGCCGACCCGGTCCTCGGTGAACAGTGCCCCCTGGACGAAGCCGTGGCGGTCGGCGACGTGCCGCAGCTGGGTCGAGCCCTCGCGCCACAGGATCATGCCCTGGTCGTCGGTGACCGCCAGCAGATAGTGCGAGGCCTCGGCGTAGGAAGTGACGGTGCGTCGAAGTCCTTCGATGACCTCGGCAAGTAAGGAGGACTCACGACGCTCGTCGATTTGACTCGGCGTCAAGAGATCTTGGCGGATGTCGCCGAGCGGCCGCAGACCGGAGACCTGAGAACGGTTCCACGAACGGGCGATGACCGGACGGGGGCGAAGTGCAGTGGCCCGGCCGGTGCTCGTGATCGCTTCGTGCGCCTGTTGCAGGGCGCGCGCGTACGTGGGCAGGTCCGTGCCGGGGCGAATCGAATTGAAGCCGTTCGGCGCCTTCACGCGTCCACCTCGTCGCTTCGGTGGTTCGGAGCATATTTCCCCTTATGCAGCGTCATGCAACCCTTGCGGGGGCGTTTTGCACCGCAGGAAACTTGCCGGACACCAACACCCGTTTCGAATGTCCGGCCCGCCCCGGTCGCCGAGACGAGCCCCCGCGTGCGGGCCCTCTGCGAATGGGCCGCGCGCGCAGCCGAGTACGCCGTCGTACGGACGGCTTCTTCGACGATCCTCCGGTAAGGAGCGCGCCTGATGGCCAAAGCCCCGAAGTTGCCCTGGAAGGAAACCTGGCCGGACGTCCCCGAGGACGTCCCGATCGACGTCATGCCGGCATCGAACGGCGAGTACGTCCCCAAGCCCCCGACCAAGAGTCAGCTTCAGATCATGGCGCTGCAGGACGAGGCGGTGGAGCACTGGCGTCGTCGGTTCAACATGGACCGGCGCTCGTTCGTCCGCACCGCCGCCGGCTACGCCATCGGTATCTGGGCGATCAACCAGGTGACCGCCGGGAAGTGGGGCAGTTACGCCTTCGCCGGCAACGGCATCCCCGGCGAGGACGCCGTCGACCTGGAGAACCCCGGCGCGCAGTTGGCCAACCTGCCCGGCGAGTTCATCCTCGACACCCAGGGACACCACCTCGACGCCGCCGGCCGCTGGCGCGTCGAGAACCCGGGCTTCGGCCAGTTCCTGCAGTTGTGGACCTCGCAGGCCATGGGCCAGATGCCGGGCGTCGACGACGGGGAGATCCGCGGGTTCGGTTTCGGCGGTGAGCTCGACTGGATCGAGAACCTCGGCCGCTACCACTACTTCAAGGAGATGTTCCTCGACTCCTCGACGACGGTCAGCCTCCTGACGGCGCTGCCCAACCTCCCGGACGCGACCAACATCCTCCCGGTGGCGTACGCGAAGGAGACCGTCGACCTCGCGAACCACCTCTCACAGTCCGAACGTTGCTTCATGCACGCGTTCGCGCAGCCGAACCGCGGCTTCGTGCGCAACGGCATGACGCCGATCCACCAGGCCGAGGACTTCGCCTGGATGGAGCAGGCGGCCAAGAACATGCCGATCTACGGCTGGAAGCTGTACTGCGGCTGGGGTGACGCCGCGTTCGGCACGCCGCCGCCGCTGGGCAGTGCACCGCCGATGAACGGCTGGTGGTTCGACGACGACAACGGCATCGCGATCGTCGAGCACATCCGCACGATCTGCGAGCGCTACGACCGACCGAAGGTCATCTGCACCCACAAGGGCCTGGCCTTCAACGGCACCTTCGACTCGGCCAAGTTCTCCCCGCGCGACATGGGGATCATCGGCCGCATGTACCCCGACGTGGCCTTCTACACCTACCACTGCGGGTACGACGGCGAGTACATGACGGCGTACCCCGGCGACGAGAAGGTCAACTCCTCGAACCGCAGCGTGGACGCCTTCATCAAGAGCCTGCGCGAGAACGCCTGGGACGCGACGCAGTTCATCAAGCCGGGCATGGAGCACGGCAACACGAAGAACATGTACGCCGAGCTCGGCTCCGTGTGGTGGAACGTCATGAACGACGCCGACCAGGCCGCGCACCTGCTGGGCAAGCTCATCACCTACGTCGGCCCGGAGCGGATCGTGCTCGGCACGGACTGCATCTGGTACGGCAACCCGCAACCGCAGTTCGTCACGATGCGCGCGCTGCAGTTCAGCGACCGGGCCAAGGAGTTCTACAACCTGCCCTACGGCCTCGACGGTGACCGCTTCGACCCGCGGAAGAACGCGCTGTCCCCGGACAGCTACCGCAAGAAGCACCCGAACGTGAAGGGCTGGCCGACCGACGGCAAGGCCCACCCGGAGCGCAGCATCCGCAACGGCATCCTCGGCCGCAACGCCGCCAAGGCCTACGGCCTCGATCCCGACGCCCACCGCGGCAAGATCTCGACCGACCAGGTCCAGGCCATGCGCGACGCGTACATCCTCAACCCGATGACGCCCCGTGAGATGGCGACGTTCCGCAGCAACCAGATCATCGGACCGCGCACACGTCGAGATTTCTGGCGCTACGTCAACTCTCCCGAGTACGCCCCGTGAACCCCACACCAGACAGGAGGCGCTCCATGTTCCGGATCGGCACGACAGCGATCGCGGCCGCCCTGCTGGTGGCCGGGACGATCGCTCCCGCGGAGGCCAGTTCCTCCAAGGCCACGGCGTCCTGGAAGGCCGGACCGTCCAACGGCGACGCGTCGACCTTCCACCAGGTCGACGCGGCCGCCGGTGAGATCACGATCTTCCAGCACAACACGCGGCAGGCCGGCACCGTCCACTGCGTCGGCGAGGGCCCCCGCGCCACGCTCGTCGGTGAGCAGGTGACGAGCAGCCCGGCGTCGCGGGTCCGGGTCGACTACGTCGACGCGATCATGACCGAGCACCCGATCATCGACGTCGTCGTGATGGGTTCGGACGGCCGCGTGCTCGGGCACAGGTCCGCGTTCGGCCCGAAGTACTACGAGAGCGGAGCCCTGGAGGTGCCGCTGTTCAAGAAGTCGAAGGCCGGCGAGACGGTGCGAGTGCTGACGGGCCTTCAGGTCCACGCCGGCTGCCTGCCGCACCCGTTCGTGCTGGGCCTGGCCGGGTCGCGCCCCCTCGAGGGTGCGCGCGTGACGTTCCCGTCGTTCTCGGTCTCGTAGCGGAAAGGGAGACTCCATGAAGAAGACCACCCGTTACGGGGGCCTCGGCGGGGCTTTCTTCCTCGCCCTCGGCCTCGCCACCGTTCCCGGCAACGCCTCGGCCGACCCGATCGAGGACTTCACGACCCAGCCCCACCCCGCGGACACGTTCGCGTCCGCGTGGAGTTACTTCCCGTCCAACGAGATCCACATCTCGCAGGGCGGCACCTTCAAGTTCGGGAACTACGACGTCATCCAGGGGATCCCGTCGCACAGCATCGACGAGTACATCCCCGGCTGCACCGCCCCGCCCTACAAGCCGGGCGCGGGCAAGGACTGCCCGCCCACCCGCTTCAGCAGCGGGCTGGTCGACTGGATGCAGGTGAAGACCGTCCACGGCACCGAGAAGCTGCCGAAGGGCCGGTACGAGTTCGTGTGCCAGGTGCACCCCTCCATGCGGGGGACGCTGGTGGTCGAGTAGCGCTCGACCCAGCACGAAGGGGCGGTAGTGGCCTGCTACCGCCCCTTCGCTGTGTTCGGGGCCGGTCAGCCCGCTGCGTCCAGGGCGCCTTCGAGGCGGGTGTCGGTGACGGCCCGGCGCAGCCCGTCCGCCTGGGCGTCGTACCAGGACTTGACGGCGTCCACGTGGACGTCCCGCTGGGCGGCGGGGGTCTCCGGGCCGTCGAGCCGAATCCCGACGAGCAGGTAGGTGCCGTCGGCCAGGGCGCGGTAGGCGGCCGCCTCGCCGCGGATCTGGCCCGTCGTCAGGTCGCGGTCGACCCAGTTCCAGAGATGGATTGTCCCGCCGTCGGGGGTGGGGACCTCCTCGCACGGCAGCTTGCCGCCGGCGCCGTTGCAGACCTGGTCGAACGCGGAGCGGCTGACGAGCTCGGTGTGCGCGGTCGCGGCGTACGCGCCCTCCGGAAGGCCGGCGGCCGCCTCGTCGTCCGGGTCGAGGGTCACCGTGCCCCGGCGGACGGACCACCCGGGGCCGAGGTCCTCGGCGAGGTAGCCGGCGGCGAGGGTGACGTTGTTGCCGACGGCCGGGTCGGGCCGGGCGGGCTCGGGGTCGGCGGCCGAGGTGACCGGGGTGCTGCCGTTGTCGTTCAGCGCCGTCACGGTGGTGATGCCGACACCCAGGACCGCGACGATCGCGAGCCCGGAGCCCAGGATCTGCGCGGTCTGCCGCCGGCGGCGGATCCGCCGCCCGGCGGTGATGGCGCGGTGCACGTCGGCGGGGGAGGGATCGCCCCCGCCGTGGCCGGCCGCGCGGAGGAGGTCGACGACGCCGTCGTCGCTGTGCGGTGCCAGAGGTCCGGTCATGGCCTACTCACCCGTTCTCGCGTCGGCGGGGACACCGGACAGGTGCGCCCGCAGGGAGGCCAGGCCCTTGGCGGCCTGGCTCTTGACCGTCCCCGTGGAGATCCCGAGCAGCGCGGCGGTCTGCTCGACGTCGAGGTCCTCGACGTACCGCAGCACCACCACGGCGCGCTGCCGGCGCGGCAGCGTCGCGAGCGCCGCCAGGACCGCCGGCGTGATGCCGTCGTCGTCCGGCGGCGCGGCCCGGTCGGGCAGGGCGTCGGTGGCGCGCTCCCGCCGCCACGGTCGTCGCCGCTCGTCGATCGCGGCGTTGACGACCGCGCGGTGGGCGTAGCCCTCCGGCCCGTCCTCGCGGCGGATCCGGTCCCAGCGCGCGTACACCTGGGCCAGCGCCGTCTGGACGATGTCCTCGGCCCGGTGCCAGTCCCCGCACACCAGGTACGCGACACGCCGCAGCCGCCGCTGCGTGCTCAGCACGAACGCCGCGAACTCCGCCTCGGCATTCCGTTCGGATCCCACCCCGCTGACCTCCTTCGGTCATCCGTCTCTACGGAATGGGTGCCCTCCCAGGTTGCCTCACCGCGCGCCTTGTCAAAAAAGGGTGACACCCCTTACTGCGCAGTAAGGGGTGTCACCCTTTCTTGACACGGGTGTCAGCCCTGGTCAGCCCTGGTCAGCCCTGCACGGCTTTGGCGACGGCGACGCAGCGGGTCAGCCACTCGGAGGCGGCGGGCCCGCCGGCTCCACCACCGAACCGGGCGGCGTCGGCGAGGGCCCAGGCGGCGCTGTGGACGACCCGGACGATCACCCAGGCGCGGGCGCGGTCCTCCGCGAACCCGGCGACGTCGACGAGGGTGTCGAAGCGGCGGCGGACGGCGGCGCGGACCTGGCCCGCGACCTCGTCCCAGCGGTTGGTCAGCATCGGGGCGATCTCGTAGTGGGGGTCGCCGGAGAGCGGCTTGGGGTCGATGACCAGCCACGGGTCGCGGTCGGCGGCGAGGACGTTCTCGTAGTGCAGGTCGGTGTGGATCAGCGTCCCGACGCTCGCGGGGTCGGCGGCGAGGTCCGTCCCCAGCGAGATCGCCTGCTCCACCAGCCGCGGGGGCAGGCCGCCCGGCAACGTCCGCAGTTGCTCGGTCCAGCGCAGCACCTGAGCGGGCAGGGTCGCGAACTGCGGGGGAGCGGGGACGTGGATGCGCCCGTAGAGCTCGCCGACGACCTCGCACGCCTCCAGGTCCCAACGCTCCGTCAGATCCTCCGGGCCGGCGCGCTCCAGCAGCAGCGCGAACCGGTGCGGGTCGGCGCGCAGCAACTCCACGGCACCGGTCCCGCCCCAGTACCGCAGCGCCAGGTGCTCGAGCGCAGCGTCGTCGTGGGGGTACCCGACCTTCAGCACCGCGGCCCGGCCGTCCTCGGTCCGGACCGGGACCACGAGCGAGAGCCGTCCCGCGATCGGGGCGCCGTCGACCGCCAGCGCCCACTCGCCGAGCAGCTCCTCGGCGCGCGCGGGCAGCGCCGCGAGCCAGCCGTTCCAGGGGTCCGTGCCGCCGGCGGGTTGCAGTGCGTCGGGGATGTCGAGCGTCAACGCTGCAGGTACTGCTCGGCGAGCTGGCGCGGGGCGACCGCGAGCCACCCGTCCTCGACGATCTCGCGCAGGAGCTTGGGCGGCGTCGACTTCAGGTGCACGAGGAGGGCGGGGTAATTGTCGAGGTGCGGGATCGTGAACAGCGGACCCGGGTGCGCGGAGAGCAGCGCCTCCTTCTCCCCGAGGTCCGCCGTAGCGACGGCGAGGATGTCGCCGTCCGGGGGAGTCTCGTCGCCGAAGCGCTTGAGGTCCGCCTTGGAGAACGGGCGCACCCAGGCGAACGACTTCTTGCCGACATACCAGGTCCGGTGCCCGAACCGCAGGCCCTCGGTCACCTCGGGCAGCCGGGCGATGACCCTCTCGACGTCGCGAACTGTCGCCATGCGCCGACCGTAGTACGCCCCGCCGGAGGGCGCCGCGGAATGCGCGCCGCCGCCCGGGTCGTTGTCCCCGCATGAGCCGCATCGGTGTCGAGGAGTGCCCGCAGCGCGTCCGGATCGAGGTCGACGGGGTGACCGTCGCCGACTCGAAGCGGGCCCGCGTCCTGCGTGAACGCGGGCTGCCACCGCGCTACTACCTGCCCGCCGAGGACGTTCGCACCGACCTGCTCACGCGCACCGACTCGAGCACCCGCTGCCCGTACAAGGGCACCGCGTCCTACTGGTCGCTGACGGTGGGCGGCCGCATCCACACCGACCTCGTGTGGAGCTACGAGGACCCGATCGCCGAACGCGCCGACATCGCCGGCCTGCTCTGCTTCTACGACGATCAGGTCGATCTCTACCTCGACGACGAGCGGCAGTAGCCCTCAGGCGGCGAGCACCGCGTCGCACTGGCCGACGGCGGAGGACATGCCCTCCTCCATGCCCATCTCCAGGCACCAGGTCATGTTCTCGGCGGTCTCGAAGACGGTCGCGATCGTCATCACCGTCCCGCCGCCGGGGCGCGGGGCGAGGGTCATGCGCATGGTCATGACGGGCATCGAGCGGTCGGGCTCGAGGTCGTCGGTCGCGAAGCCGTTCTCCCACTCCAGGGAATGCGGGGCGTCGACGGCGCGGACGATCCAGTACCCGCAGGACTTGTCGCCCTCCGGCCCGGTCATGACGTAGCGGACGGTCCCGCCGACCGACAGGTCGTGGTCGACGACGGTCGCCGGGTAGGTCGGCGGACCCCACCACTGCTCCAGCCGGCGCGGGTCGTCGTAGAGCTGCCAGACGCGGGGGACCGGGGCGTCGAACTCCGCGGTCAGGGTCATCGTGCGGGTGGTGGCGTCCTTGGTCACGGAGGTGACGGTCATCTGAAGTCCTCGTTGTCGGGGGAGTTGTCAGCGGAAGCGTCGGCGGCCAGGAGGTCCGCCATTCGGGCGACGCGGTCGCGCCACACCAGTTCGAGCCGATCCAGGGCGTCGCGGGCGGCGGCGAGGGCGGCGGGGTTGCCCGCCACCAGGTGCTCGCGACCGCGTCGTTGCTTGGTCACCAGGCCCGCCCGCTCCAGCACGGCCACGTGCTTCTGCACGGCGGCGAAGCTCATCGGGTACTCGCGGGCCAGGGCGGAGACCGAGTGGGATCCGTCCAGGGTGCGGCGGACGATGTCGCGTCGCGTCGCGTCCGCCAGGGCGTGGAAGAGCTGATCCACCTCGGCCTGATCTACAACCATACGGTTGTATATAGACCAGGACCAGCGCCGACGCAAGAGCAACGCCTTGGATAGCGTGCAGCCATGTACCCGGGAACTCATGCGAAGACGACGCCGGACAAGCCCGCCCTGATCGTGGCCGGAACCGGCAGGACCGTGACCTATCGCGAGCTCGACGAGCGCTCGAACCGCCTCGCCCAGTGGTGGCACGCCGCTGGGCTGCGTACCGGCGACGGAGTCGCCATGCTGCTGCCGAACACGGCCGAGGTGCTGGAGATCTACTGGGCGGCGATGCGCTCGGGTCTCTACGTCACCGCGATCAACTTCAACCTCTCCGCGGACGAGGCGAGCTACATCGTCAACGACGCGAACGCCCGCTCGCTGGTCGTGCACGCCGACCTCGCGGACCTCGCGACCGAGGTCGCGAAGCGCTGCCCCCAGCTCGACTTCAAGCTGGCCATCGGCACGGTCGACGGCTACGACGACTACGAGACCGCGCTCGCCGGCAGCACCCCCGAGCCGCTGGCGCACGAGCCCCGCGGCGCCGACATGCTCTACAGCAGCGGCACCACCGGCCGCCCCAAGGGCGTCAAGCTGCCGATCCCCGGCACGCTCGCGGCCGACGACCCGGGCGTGATCACCCCGCTGCTCAAGATGCTGTGGGCCTTCGACGACTCGACCGTCTACCTCTCGCCCGCGCCGATGTACCACGCCGCGCCGCTGCGCTTCTGCGCCGGCGTGCAGTCCCTGGGCGGCACGGTCGTGATGATGGAGAAGTTCGACGCGCAGCGCTCGCTCGAACTCATCGAGAAGTACAGCGTGACGCACAGTCAGTGGGTGCCGACCCACTTCGTCCGCATGCTCAAGCTCGACGAGTCGGTGCGCTCCGCCGCCGACGTCTCCAGCCTCAAGATCGCGATCCACGCCGCCGCGCCGTGCCCGGTCGAGGTCAAGGCGCAGATGATCGACTGGTGGGGCCCGATCGTTCACGAGTACTACGCCTCCACCGAGTCCAACGGCCTGACCTTCGTCACCCCGCAGGACTGGCTCGCCCACCCGGGCACCGTCGGCCGCGCCGCGCTCGGCGTACTGCGGATCTGCCGGGACGACGGCTCGATCTGCGACGTCGGCGAGCCCGGGGACGTGTACTTCGAGCGCGACGAGCTCCCGTTCGAGTACCACAACGACCCGACCAAGACGAAGGGCGCGCAGCACCCCGAGCACCCGACGTGGACCACGGTCGGCGACATGGGGTACGTCGACGCCGAAGGCTTCCTGTACCTGACCGACCGCAAGGCGTTCATGATCATCAGCGGCGGGGTGAACATCTACCCGCAGGAGATCGAGGACGCCCTCGCTCTGCACCCGTCCGTCGACGACGTCGCGGTGATCGGCATCCCGGACCCGGAGATGGGCGAGCGGGTCAAGGCCTTCGTCCAGGCCGCGCCCGGCGCGACGCCCGGCCCGGAGTTGGAGGAGGAGCTGATGGCGTTCCTTCGCGACAAGATCGCCGGCTTCAAGATCCCGCGGGTCTGGGAGTTCCGCGACTCCCTGCCGCGCACCGCCACGGGCAAGCTGCAGAAGGGTCTGCTCAAGGAGAGGACGGCGTGAGCCCCGCCCCTCTGGGTGTCGGCATCGTCGGCCTGTCCGCGTCCCGCGGGTGGGCCGGCACCGCGCACGTCCCGGCGATCCGCGCGATCCCCGGGCTGGAGCTCCGCGCGGCCAGTGCGAGTTCGGCGGCCAGCGGCCAGGCGGCGGCGGAGGCGCACGAGGTCCCGATCGCGTGCGCCGACGCCGCCGAACTCGCCGCGCACCCGGACGTCGACCTCGTCGTCATCACGGTCAAGGTGCCGTACCACGCGGAACTGGTGCGGCACGCGATCGCGCACGGCAAGAAGGTTCTGTGCGAGTGGCCGCTCGGCAACGGCACCGCGGAGGCCGAGGCGCTCACCGCCGAGGCCGCCGAGCGGGGCGTCCACGCCTGGGTCGGACTCCAGGCGCGGGCCACGCCGGCGATCCGGCACGCGGCCGACCTGGTCGCGACCGGCGAGATCGGCGAGGTGCTCTCCACGACGCTCGTCGGCGTCGGCGGGGAGTGGGGCGGCGTGGTCCGTCCCGGCGGCGAGTACCTCATCGACGCGGCGAACGGGGCCACCCTGCTCACCGTGCCGGTCGGGCACGCCGTCGACGCTCTCGCCTGGACCCTCGGCGAGTTCGCCGAGGTCTCCGCCACCGTGACGACCCGTCAGCCGACGGTGCGCCACGTCGAGACCAGCGAGGAGATGACGATGACCGCCCCGGACCAGGTGGCGATCACCGGCACCCTGGCGGGCGGCGCCGTCGTCAACGTCCACTTCCGCGGCGGGAACACGCGCGACCAGAAACTCCGCTGGATCGTCAGCGGGACGAAGGGCGAGCTGGTGTTCGTCGGTGTCCACGGGCACCTGCAGTTCGGCATGGTGGAGCTGTTCAAGGGCACGGGCGACGACAAGATCCTCAGCCCGGTCGAGATCCCCGGCGGCTACGAGCTCGTACCGCACGGTCGGGGTGGCCCGTCGTACACGGTCGCGCAGGCCTACGCCGGCCTGCTCCGCGACCTCGACGACGGCGGTCACCGCACCCCGACCTTCGCCGACGCCCTGCGCCGGCACCGGATGCTCGACGCCGTCCAGACGGCCGCGGACACCGGGACCCGGCAGCGCTGCGCGGACTGAGCGGCGCCTCCGCACGACACGCCGGACCCCGTTCGCCCGGACGGTGGAACTTGTTTCGGGTGAACGCCGGACATTCGGGAGCAACGGGGTCCGGCGCGGGTCCGCGCGCCGCCAGGATTCCCTTCGCCGCGGGGGGTCGCGGCGCGAGGGGGATCCGGGCGGATGTGGCGTGCGCGCGTCGGGACGGCGGTAGTGGCCGCCCTGGTGCTGACCGGACTCGCCACGCCCGGGAACGCCGTCACCGGCGGGTGGCGGCCGGACCCCGAGGCGTCGGTATCGGAGCCCCGGGCGAAGCAGACCACCGGCCGGGCGACCTACCGCTACGGGGACCACGGGACGGCGTCGACCCTCGACGTGTACCTGCCGCCCGCCGCGGTGGGGCGGACCGGCGCGAAGCTGCCGACGGTCGTCCTCGTCCACGGCGGGGCGTGGACGCGGGGGAGCCGGGCGTCGATGGCGCCGATCGCCCGCAAGCTCGCGCGTGAGGGCTACGTGGCAGTGGCGGTGAACTACCGGCTCGCGACGCAGGCCCGCTGGCCCGCGCAGCGCGAGGACGTCGCTGCCGCCGTGGCGTACCTGCGCCGGCACGCCGACCGCTTTCACATCGACCGTCGGCGCCTGGCACTGCTCGGCTCGTCCGCGGGCGGACACATCGCCGCCGCGGTCGCGACCGCGGGGGACGGCCGGGACCGCTTCCGGGGCGTGGTCGCCCTCTCCGGTCTGCTCAACCCGCTGACCGTGACCAAGCAGGCGCCGAACTTCGAGGACGCGGTCGTGCAGGACAAGCTGCTGCGCTGCGACCCGGCCGAGTGCCCGGACCGCTACCGGGACGCGACGCCCGCCGCGGCGCTGAACCGCCGCGACGTGCCGTCCCTGCTGTTCCACTCCGAGGGGGAGGGCCCCTTCGACACCGCACAGGCGCGGGAGTTCGCCGTGAGGTCGCGGGCCGTCGGTGTCCCGTCGACGCTGAAGGTCCTCGCCGGCGACCAGCACGGAGCGGCGTACTGGCCGCGCGTCAGCGAGTTCGTCCTGAGCTGGCTGGCGACCCGGCTGCGCTGACGCCTCGGGCGGGTGCGAAAGAGTTGGCGCCGTGGACTACTCGCTGACCTGGCCGGAAGCCGCCGCCGTCGTCCTGACCGCGATCGGCATGTACGTCGCGTTGCTGGTGCTGATCCGGCTGGCCGGACGGCGCCTCGTGGCCGCGCTGACCGTCTACGACCTCGCGCTCGGCCTGTGCCTCGGCTCGATCGTGGGCCGCTCCATCCTCGGGCACACCCCGTCGCTCCCGGCCGGTGTGCTCGGCTTCGTGACGCTGTTCCTCCTGCACGCGGGAACGCGGCACCTGCTCGGCAACCCCCGCGTCGACCGCCTGCTCGGCGGGGGACCGGTGCTGGTGATGAGGGACGGCCAGGTGCTGGCCGAGGCCCTGCGGGGAGCCCAGCTCTCCGAGGACGACCTGCGCGCGGCCCTGCGCCGGGCGGGCATCGGGTCCTACGCCGACGTCGGCGTCGCGATCGTCGAGCGGACCGGAACGATCAGCATCCTGCGCCCTGGCCAGGCCACCGCCGACGTCCTCACAGGCGTCGAGGGATGGCGCTGACGGGGCGTCAGAGAGTCGTCACTGGTAGGAGATCATCACCGGGACCGGCTCCCGGTTCAGGGTCTCCCGTGGGGTCATGAGCCGGGTGTCCTTCTTGTAGAAGTTCTTCCAGCCCATCCAGATCTCGTCCGGCACCGTGTTGGTGACGATGCGCCAGGTGCCTTCCTTGGCGATCGGCTCGCCCTGGCCGTCCATGTGGATCAGCAGCGCGAGCTCGTCCCGTGAGGTGTCCAGGGCCGATCGGTTCGTGATCATCGTCAGGCTGAACTGGTGCAGGACCAGCAGCTTCTGCGGCAGGTTGTTCTCGGCCGTCAGGTCAGCGAGCCAGTCGATGACGCGGTTGATCTCCGAGGAGTCCACGCTGCCGATCTGGCGCAGGTGCACCTGCCCGGGCTTGAGCCGCCACTCGGGGTCGAGCGCCAGTCCGACGTGCGGGTGCTTGAGCAGCTCGGCGTAGCGCTTGGCCTGCGTGAGGAAGTCCGTGCGACCCGGCTGCAGGTCGAGGATCACGTACATGCCGGCCGCGTCGGCCTGTTCGATCCAGGGCCGGATCTTGTCCAGGCCGGACTCGGCCGAGTAGTCGCCGTCGCTGCCGGGCACGCCCTGCGCGACGGTCGTGATGATCTCGAAGGTGGGGATGACCGGGACGTCGGAGATGCCGTCGTAGAGGTCGGCGATGCCCTTCGCCCGGCTGATGCTGGCCTCGATGCCCTGCGCGCCGAGGACGCCGAGTTCCGGCGCACCCGGGTAGCCGTACATCGCGATCAGCCGCCGGCCCGGGAAGAACACCTGGCCGCCGCCCGGCAGCTCGACGCCGGTGCCGACGACCGCCATGCGGTCCGAGAGCCGCTTCGCGGAGCCGATGTCCCCGACGCCGAGGACCTTCGTCGGCTTCGCCGCGAAGAGCGCCTGCACCGCGCACTTGCCGGCGCGCGGGTCGCCGTTCGTGACGCCGACGACGTTCGCGCCGGCGACGGTCGCCGAGGCCTGCGCGGCCAGGGCGCCGGCGCGCAGGTCCTCCTCGGCGGGAACCAGCACCGCGAGCCCGGACAGCCCCTCCGGGGCCGAGGTCCGCGGCAGGTCGGACGCGTTCTCGACGACCTTCACACCGGGCAGGGCCTCGCGGACCTTCGCCGCCACCGCGGCGTCGGTCGCCAGCACCGCCTCGGGGGAGAGCCGCTGGATCTCCGCCGCGACCGTCGGGTCGAGCGGCACGTTCACCGGAGCCTGCGTCTCGCTCGGGGCCTCCGGCGGGATCTCGGTCGGGCTGTCCGTCGTCCCCGGGGTCGTCGTGTCGCTCGGGGTCGCGGTCTCGCTCGGGGACTCGGTCGGCGTCGCGGTCTCGGTCGGCGTCGCCGTCGCGGTCTCGCTCGGGGCGGGGGTCGCGGTGCCCTCGGCGGGAACGTTCTCCGCGAGCTCGTCGAGGCAGTTGGAGGAGCCGGCGGTCGCGACCGAGAACGACGCCGGGGTCATCGACAGGGACGCGGTGGCGGTCTCCTCCGACCCCTCAGAGTCGGCCTCCGACTCCGAGGGCGTCGCGGTCGGGCTCGCGGTCGCGGTCGGGCTCGCGCTCGGGTCGGCGGTGGGGACCGCGCTCGGGGGCGGGGCGGCGCAGTCGGCGGTGTCGGTCTCCAGGGAGACGGCGGCGGCGGTCGGGGCGCTGGTCGGGGCGGCGGTCTCGCTCCCGGTCCCGCCGTCCCCGGTGAGGTCGGTGACCAGGACCGGGGCGCCCACGTCGCGGCCGGCCCGGGTCGCGTCGGCGAGGCCGGGGCCGGCCGCGGGGCCGACGACCACGACCGGGGCGGAGGTGAACAGCGCGGAGCTGACCGCGACCGAGACCTCGGCCGGGGTCTCGGCGTCGACGACGGTCGTGCAGCCGTCGGGCAGCTTGACCGCGGCCGCCTTGCCCCCGCCGGGGGCCGGGGCGCCGGTCGCGCCGGGGGAGCCGTCCTTGTCGTCGTCGCTGCTGCAGCCGGCCGCCAGGGCGACGAGGGCCAGTGCCGCGGTGGCCGCGGTCAGTCGAACCCGGCCCGGACCACGGCGCAACCGTGCAGACATGCGAACGCCCCCGCTTCCCCTCGGCCCGTCCGGGCCGAAACCAAGATCACCAGTATTGGGGAGGCGGGGGCGCCGCGCCGGTATTTGCGGTGGCTGCCGCTCAGAACCGGATCACGCCGCGCAGGTTCTTGCCGGAGAGCATGTCCGCGTAGCCCTGATTGATCTCGTCGAGGGAGTACTCGCGGGTGACGAGCTCGTCGAGCTTGAGCTGCCCGGCGCGGTACATCTCGAGCATGCGGGGGATGTCGTGACGCGGGTTCGAGGACCCGAACAACGAGCCGAGGATCTGCTTCTCGTAGAGCGTGAGCTCGAACAGGTTGGTCTTGATCTCCATCTGGTCGGGGTGACCGATGGCGGTGACGACGACCTTGCCGCGCTTGCCGACCAGCGACAGCGCCGGCGCGATGTAGTCGCCCTCGGCGACGTCGGTGGTGATGACGCAGATGTCGGCGAGCTGGCCGCGGGTCAGTTCGGCGACGACCGTCCACGCCTCGTCGACGTCGGAGACCGCGTGCGTCGCGCCGAGCTCCATGGCCTTCTCGCGCTTGAACTCGACCGGGTCGATGGCGACGATGTTCCGCGCCCCGCCGATCCGCGCGCCCTGGACGGCGTTGATGCCGATGCCGCCGATGCCCATGACGACGACGGTGTCGCCCGGCTTCACCGCGCCGGTGCGGACGACGCTGCCGAACCCGGTCGGGACGCCGCAGCCGACGAGCGCGGCCTTCTCCAGCGGGATGTCGTCGTCGATCTTCACGACCGACTGGTCCGGCACGACGGTGTGCTCGGTGAAGGTGCCGAGCAGGCACATCTGGCCGACGTCCTCACCGCGCGCGTGGAACCGCCAGGTCCCGTCGAGCTGCGGGCCGAGGATCAGCGCCGCGCCGCTGTCGCACAGGTTCGTCATGCCGCGCGCGCAGTACGAGCACTTCCCGCAGGAGGGCAGGAAGCTCATGACGACGTGGTCCCCGACCTCGACGTCGGTGACGCCCTCGCCGACCTCGGTCACGATCCCGGCGCCCTCGTGCCCGCCGAGCACCGGCAGGGCGATCGGGATGTCGCCGGTGACGAGGTGCTCGTCCGAGTGGCACAGCCCGCTCGCGACCATCTTGACCTGCACCTCGTGCGCGTTCGGCGGATCGAGGTCGATCTCCTCGACCTCCCACTTGCCGCCGAGCTCCCAGAGCACTGCTGCTCTCGTCTTCATCCCGCTCCTCACTCACTCACCGGTGGTGTCGGAACCGATAACACCACCTCGGAGGCCCCCGCTCCAGGGCGGGGGACCCAACACCCCACCCCTCGGTTGTGCCCCGACCCCAGTGGAGATGACATCTCCACTGGGAGGGGCTGATGTCGATGGAGATGTCATCTCCACTGGAAGGGGAGGGGGTCAGGCGGGTTCGGTCTGGCGGATCGTGACGACGCCGGTGGTGCCGTTGACGGTGAGGTGGGCGCCGTCGGGGATGTCCCGGGTCCCGGTGAGCGTGTTGATGACGCAGGGGACGCCGAGCTCGCGGGCGACGATCGCGCCGTGGCTCATCTGCCCGCCGGTGTCGATGACGAGGGCCTCGGCGACGAGGAACAGCGGTGTCCAGCTCGGGTCGGTGGTGCGGCAGACGAGGATGTCGCCGGGCTCGAGGTCGACGGCGGCGGGATCGAGCGCGACGCGGGCGCGGCCGGTGACCTCCTCGTCGCCGAAGACGCCGATGCCGGTGATCTGCTCGACCCCGGCGACCGGGGCGTCCGACGCCTTCGGGGTGGCGACCTCGGCGGTCGGGTTACCCGTCCAGGCCTGGGGGACGTCGAGGGTCTGGTACTGCGCGTGGTTCGCCTTGCGCTCGGCGACGAGTTCCTGCTGCGGGGTGCTGACGCCCGCGATCAGTTCGGCGTAGGTCAGGAAGAAGACGTCGTCGCGCGCGTCGAGGAAGCCCGTCGCGACGAGGTCGTCGCCGAGCACGCGAGCCGCGCAGCGCGCCCCGTCGATCGCGTGGAGGAAGCCGGCCTTGCCGACCTCGCGCATCGGGATCAACGAGCGTCCGAGCTTGAGCAGCAGCTTCGCCTTGGAGCGCTTGCCCCGACCGAGGGCGGCGAGCAGGTCGGCCTCCGTGGCCTCGCGGCGCGCGATCTGCGCCGCCTCCTTCGCCTTGGGGTGCGCGACGGACGCGCTGCGGTACTGGTCGATCATCCGCTGAACCGGCTTGGGGTCCTCGCGCCAGATCGTGCTCGCGAGGTTGCCCTCGTCGGGCCCGTGGTAGCCGTGGCGGGCGAGGAAGTCGTCGAGCGAGAGCTGGTTCTGCGCGACCTCCCACAGGTCGCCCATCAGCTCGGTCTCCTCCATGGAGCCGTAGCCGGTCATCAGGTCGGCGGCGCGGTCGCGGCTGCCCCACGCCGACTGCGCGAGGGCCTCGATCTGCTCGGCGATGCCCTGACCGATCAGGGTCATCGACGCGTGCCGCTCACCGACGCGGATGAACTCCTCCGCCGAGCGCTTCAGCAGCGCGATCGCGGCGGCCTGGTCCTTGGGCGGGGACACGATCACCGACTGGTGCCACCACTGCCGCTGGTCGGCGAGGATCGGGCGCAGCGTCTTTGCGGCCCACCGTGCGCACAGCGGCAACTTCACCGCGACGATCGGGTACCGCCGCTTGCCCGCGGAGTCCTTCTTCCGGGCGCCCTCGGGACGGCGCTCACCGAACATCTGCTCGACGACGGCGTCACCGGAGGTGCCCGGCATCGCCTCGCCGATCAGCCACATCGTCCGCACGTTGCCGGCCGGGCGGCCGAAGAACGCGGCGGCGAACTTCTCGTCGACCGACGTGGGCATCTTGAGCTGGCTCCGCGGAAACACGCCCATGCGCCCGAAGGCGCGGCGCACGGAGATCTCCATGACGTAGTCCCAGTACGTCCACCCGAGCGGGGTCTGCACGCCCTGGATCGCCTCGGCGAAGTTCGCCCGTGACCAGCGGGTCGTGGGGGAGGAGGTCGCGTGGACCGGGTTGTCGGACGCGGAACTCATGTGCGGGTGCTCCATCCGTTGTGCAGGGCGGCGCGCACGGCGAGACCGATGTCCCGGGTGCCGGCGCGCGGGTTGGTGGACAGCTCGAAGTCGCAGTAGCCGGTGCGCCCGTCGTCGAGGATCACCTCGCACAGCGAGTCGACCCAGACCACCCCGTGGTTGCCGGTGACCACGCCGTCGACGACCGTGCACCGCGCCGACAGTGACGATCCGTCAGCCAGCGTCCAGTGCACCTCGCCGCCGCGGTGGGTGAGGGCGTCGACCTCCATGTACGCGAGGACGTCGACGTTCGTCGCGAGCACCAGCTCACCGTCGCGGACGACGTACCCGATCTGGACGACGCTGTTGTCGGCCGCGTGCCAGGCCATCGAGCCGAACGAGAGCTCGGGGCCGATCGTCCCCGAGACCCAGCGGTGGGACAACAGTTGGTCCCAGCGGCGCGGACCCCACGAGTGGTCGCGGTGGCAGAGGCCGTCGATCTCGTAGCTGCGGCCCTGCAGCACCGCCGTCCCGCGCACCCGGCCGGAGGTCTCGTAGTGGTGCTTGGCGAAGTCCTCGACCATCGACCCGCCGGAGGGGAAGAAGTCGGTGAGGTCGTAGAAGTTCTCCATCACGAGGTCGAGCTCGAGTCCGTCCTCCTTCACACGCAGGCGGGGCCGGCCGTCCTCGACGTCCCACGTGCTGCCGCCGGCGCGAAAGCCGCGTGGCGTGTCGGGGGCGAGCAGGGGGACGCGCTCGACGCGGCGGTACCGCGCCTCGCGGTCGAAGACGAAGCAACACAGCGCGGAGGTGTCCTGGGGGACCTCCTGCCCGATCCGGTGAACGCCGCCCACGCCGGCCGCCGGGTCGAACCAGTGCAGGAAGACGCTCTCCTGCCACCAGGGATCGGAGCCGGGCGCGTGGTTGCCCTCGTCCTCAGGCGTGTACCGCAACCCGCCGCCCATCGGTCGGCACCTCCTCGCCGCGGTCGGTGTCGATGGCGCGGACCGTGGCCCACCACATGACGAACATCCAGACGAAGAAGTCGACGGCCACGACCCAGAACCCGACGATGCCGTTCCACGCGAACGGACCGTCCTGGAAGAACGGCGTCAGCACCCCGAGCGTCAGCCCGAGCGCGCAGTACAGGTTCAGGTAGCCGATCCAGCGTGGGTACACCGCGCCGTCCCCGGAGAGCACCACGGTGGCGATCGCCATGTTCTGGAACACCGCCGGCGCGACCGCGCCGAGGATGAAGAACCACGCCATCGCGTTCATCGTCGACACGACGTCGTCGCTGCTGCCGTCGTAGAAGGAGATCGCGAGCCAGATGGCCGCGGCGATCTGGATGCCGAGGACACCGACGGCGCCGCTGAGCAGCTGAGCCCAGGTCATGACCGGCCGGGCGGTGCCCTCGATCCGGCGCAGCTGGCCGGCGATCGCGACGGTCGGGAAGACGAACACCGCCCCGCCGAAGAAGAACATCGCCGCCGCGATCCGGACGTTGTCCTGGTCGCGGAAGTTGTTCGCCAGCTCCTCGAACGACCCGTCGGGGGAGAACGGCGGGACCCACCCCGCCACCGCAAACGCGCCGCCCACGAGGACGAAGAACAGCCCGGTCAGATGGATGCACAGCTTCTGCGCGAACACATTCGGCCCCATGACCGTGCCCAACCTCCGTGGGATGACGTCCCGCAGGGGGTCCGTGTCAGCCCTCAGGCGGGCTGACAAGCGCCCGCAGGGGACGTCATCCCGCGGGCGTTTCTGTAACAGACTTTCAGTATTGAACATCCGCTACAGATAGTCCAGACCCGGTGTCCGACAGACAGGGAGGCGAGCTACGGCGCGAGGGCCTGGGCGAGGACCTCCTCGGCGGCGGCGCGGGAGCCGCCGAGGCGGAGCCGGGGATCGTCGAGGACGGTCCGGCCCCAGACCAGGAGGAGCAGCGCCTCCGCGGGACCGGCGACCTCGGCGTCGGCCTCGGCCGGCGGGACGGACGCCGTGCCGTCCCCGGCGAACACGACGGGCGCGCCCTCGTCCGGGGTCAGGCGCAGGGTCCGGGTCAGCGGCGGGATCCGACCGAGGGAGACCTGGCGCGGGAAGAACATGTCGGCGACCTCGTGGACGCCGTCCACGGCGAGTGCGGGATCGATCGGGCCGGGCGCGCCCTGCGAGGCCTCGGCGTCCCAGCGGTGGACGGAGGTCTCGTGCGCCTGCCGGCGCAGCCAGAACGCGACGCTCCGGTCCGTGCCGAACGACCAGCACGGGGTCTGCGGGTCGGCGGCCGCGAGGGTCTCGTGGAGGGCGTCCGCGCCCTCGCGGAACCAGGCGACGATCGCGTCGCGGTCCGAGGGCAGGTCGGGCTCCTCGATCGGCCCGGGTCCGGTGACGATGGCGCCGCGGGCCCAGCGGTGGATGCCGCCGAGGTGTGCGGTCAGTGCGGTGAGGTTCCAGTCCGGGCAGGCCGGGACGGGGGCGTCGAGGTCGCCGGTCTCCAGGACACGCGCGAAGGCATCCGCCTCCGCGCGGAAGAACGAGACGAAGTGCGCGGGCGTCATGCCGTCAACCTAGGGCTGTGTCATGGTGAGAGCGATGGAACCGCCCGCCGACCGCCGTGTCGAGAGGTCCGGCCCGGAACGTGTCCTGACGCCTGCCCTGGTCGCGGCCTGCCTGGGCTACTTCATGGTCATCCTCGACACGACGATCGTGAACGTCGCGCTGCCGCCGATCCGCGACGACCTCGACACCAACCTCGCCGGCCTGCAGTGGGTGGTCGACAGCTATCTCGTCGTCCTCGCGGCGGGGATCCTCACCGGGGGCGCGCTCTGCGACCGGTACACCGCGCGGACGGTGTTCCACGTCGGCATCGCGCTGTTCACCCTCGCCTCGCTCGCCTGCGGGCTCGCACCGACGACGGGGACGCTGATCGGCGCCCGGGCGCTGCAGGGTGCGGCGTCGGCGTTGTGCGTGCCGTCCTCGCTCGCCCTGGTCCGTGCCGGGTACGCCGACCCCGGCCTGCGCCGGCGGGCGATCGGGCTGTGGGCGTTGATCGCCGCCTTCGGCGCGGCCGCCGGCCCCGTCGTCGGCGGCCTCGGCGTCGAGGTGTGGTCGTGGCGGTCGGTGTTCCTGGTCAACGTGCCGTTCGGACTGCTCGTGCTCGCGCTGACCGCCCGTCACGTCCCGCGCGGGCAGGGCATCCCGCGCGCCCTGGACGTGACCGGGCAACTGCTCGCCGTCGTCACCCTGGGCGCCCTGGCCGTCGCGTTGATCGAGGGTGCGCACGCGGGGATCGAGCCGGTCGTCGTCGCGGCCGCCGCCGTGTTCGTCGTGGGCGCGCTGGCGTTCCTCGCGGTGGAGACCCGGGTCCCCGAGCCGATGCTGCCGCTGCACCTGTTCCGCGAACCGGCGGTCGCGGGCGGCGCGGTCATCGGCGTCCTCATCAACTTCGGGTTCTACGGCCCGCTGTTCGTCCTGACGCTGTACTTCCAGAACGAGCGGGGGATGTCTCCGTTGGAGGCGGGCTTCGCGCTGCTGCCCCAGGTCGCGGGGATCATCCCGGGCGCGGCGTCCTCCGCCCGCTGGAGCGCCCGCGCCGGCGGCCCGACGGGCACTGCGTGCCTCGGCATGTTCCTCACCGGGACCGGCATCGCCGCGACGATGCTCGCCGGCGACGTCCCCTACGCCGTGCTGGTCCTGACGTTGACGGTCACCGGCGTCGGCATGGGCCTGACGATGCCCGCGGTCACCGCCGCGCTGACCGACGCGGTGCCGGTGCACCACGCGGGTCTCGCGGCCGGAGTCATCAACGCCTCGCGGCAGACCGGCAGCGTCATCGGCATCGCGGTGCTCGGCGGGCTCGTCGGTGCCGGCGACGACGTCGTCCTGCAACTGCGATACGCGCTCGGTGTCGCGGGGCTCGCGTTCTTCGTCGCGGTGATCCTGGCCGCTACGTGTCTGCACCGGTCCGCCAAACTGGAGCCATGGTCTCCCGCCCCGCCCCCACCACCCGCGCCCTCGGTCCCGACTTCGAGGCCCCCGTCGACGACCGGTTCTTCGAGGACTATCCCGTCGGAGTCGCCTTCACCTACGGCTCCCTCGGGCTGACCGAGGACGAGATCGTCGAGTACGCGATGCGCTTCGACCCGCAGGCGATCCACATCGACCCGGACTACGCGAAGCGCGGCCCGTTCGGCGGCATCATCGCGAGCGGCTGGCACACGTCCGGCCTGTGCATGCGGATGTTCGCCGACCACTACCTGACGCACAACGCGAGCCTGGCGTCCCCGGGAGTCGACGAGATTCGCTGGCCCGCGCCCGTCCGCCCCGGCGACGAGCTCCGCCTGCGGGTGACGACGACCGAGGCCCGCCCGTCCCGCTCCAAGCCCGACCGCGGCCTGATCTTCAGCTTCGGCGAGCTGCTGAATCAGGACGCCGTCGTCGTCATGTCGATGAAGGCGATGAACATGGTCGCCCGCCGCCCCGCCTGACCGTTCGGTCGTGAGAAAAGGGTGTCACCCCTTACTGCGCAGTAAGGGGTGACACCCTTTTTTCACGACGGGGTCAGCGGCGCTTGCGGCCGAGGATCGCGGCGGCCTCGGTGGCCATGTCGCGCACGATCTTCCCGGCGGGTTCGACGGAGTCGATGATCTCGCTCGACTCCGAGCCGGCGAGCAGGCACATCTCGTCGAAGTCGCCCTCGGACAGGCGCGTCGGGATGATGACGCTGAACTTCGGCATCGCGTAGGGGATGCCGCCCGGGACGGTCCACGGCATCAGGCGAGCCGTGCCGACGAACGGGGCCGGCGGCGGGGGCACCGGGATCTGATCCTCCTTGCCCTTCCACTCCGTCAGGACGCGGTTGACGATCGAGCGCGTGTACGCGTGGGGGAACTCGGGGCCGAAGATCGCGGTCGGGGTCGTCTGGCTCCAGCCGTCCTTCACCGCGATGACGCGGCGCATGTACTCGGGATGCGCGAACGACTCCTTGCTGACGGCGAAACGGGTCCCGACCCAGCCGCCGTCCGCGCCCTCCGACAGCGCGTTCGCGAGCGTGCGCCCGTCCGCGATGCCGCCGGAGCCGAGGACCAGGACGTTCTTCGGCACCGCCTTGCGGACCATCGGGACGAGCTCGGAGCGGTGCAGCGGGTCGCCGTCCTGGAACCCGCGCACGTGCCCGCCGCCCTGCTTGCCCTGGGCGATGAGAACCTCGGCGCCGTACTCGGCCGCCTCCAGAGCACCCGCGACGCTGCCGACCTGCGCCCACTGCGGGATCTTGGCGTCCTTGAGCTTCCGGACCCACCGCGCCTCGGGCTTCGTCCAGTACCAGACGACGAAGTCGACCTTCTCCTCGATGACGACGTCGATGTGCAGGTCGTTGACCGACCACGTCGCGTTGCGCGCCATGTGTTCGTCGTCGGCCTCGTAGCCGGGGGTGTACAGCGTGCTGTTCGCGAGCGGGAAGTACACGAAGTCGACGCCGAACGGGCCCTTGGTCAGCGCGCGAGTCTCCTGGATCTGCTTGCGCATGCCCTCCGGGGTCTCGGGCATCGGCCCGAGGCAGCCGAGGCCGCCGGCGTTGGTGACCGCGGCCGCGAGTTCGGGCGTCGCGTAGAACGCCATGCCGGCGTTCACGATCGGGTAGGTGATGCCGTACTGCTGCGTCAGTCGGGTCCGCAGCGACGCGGCGCCCCTGGCCGCGTCCGGCGCGGGTGCGGCCGCGGCCACGCCCGGCGTCAGCAGTCCGGCGCCGGTGCCCAGGCCTGCGCCGCCGATCAGCTGCAGGAGTCGACGTCGTCCGAGCTCACCCATGGCGCCTCCCGGCCGGGCAGACATGACACACCAAACCGCGAAGTTGGTGCGATCTGCGTATCGAATCCGCGGTCAGCGGGTCATGTCAAGAGGGCGCGGGCCGCGGCGAAGCGTCCGGTGTACGCCGGGTCGACCGGCGCGACCTCCAGCCCGGCGGCGGCGACGACGCTCTCCAGGTGCGCGTCCGCGGGCTCGGCGAGGGCGGCAAAACAGGTGGCCGCGACGGCGTAGGCCTGCTCGCCGACCCAGCCCGTGGGCCACAGCTCGGCGGGCAGTTCGGGCTCGCGGAGCACGACGCGGCGGTATGCGTGCACGAGCAGAGTCCGCGTCAGAAACGCGTCCTCGGGGTCCATGTCCGGGGGAGTGCGACCGTCGAGCGACTCCGCGAGCGGGCCGAACCGCCGCAGGAACGCCTTCCACGCCGGCTCGAGCTCCCGCAGCCCGCCGGTCAGCGCCCGCGCGAGGTCCTTGGTCGAGCGGCCGCCCGGGGCGACCTCGCCGCGGAAGACCGCGACGTGGTCGGCCAGGCCGAGGTCGGCGAGCAGCTGCTGCAGCTCCTCGGTCCGGTCGAGGGGGCACACGTGCACCGGCGGGTTGAGCGAACCGAAGCCGAGCCAGGCGAGCTGCTGGCGCAGCGCCGTCCGCTCGCCCGTCGGCAGCCCCGGCGACTCGACGGCGACCGTCCACCGCCCGTCCCACGGCGTCGCGGTGCGGGGGTAGTAGATCCGGCGGTCCGCCTCGCGGAACTCGTTCCGGGCCGCAGGCGCGATCGAGTAGAAGCTCAGGCGCCCGTCGCGCCGGTTGACCACGAGGCCGTCGGTGACGAGCCGCTGCAGCGACGTCCGGACGAGCCGGTCGTTGATGCCGAGCGGCTCGACCAGACGCGACAGCGTCCCCAGCCACACCTCGCCCCCGCGCGGGGCGACGGAGTCACCGAAGATCGTGACCAGGAGCGAGCGCGCGCTGGCATCGGGTTCGCGGCGGAACCGTCGAACCAGCAGCGCGCAGCGATCCTGAGCCTCCGTCATTCAGTTCACCTGGCGTCCGCCCAGCTCCTTCCAGTACGGCTCGCGCAGTTTGAACTTCTGGATCTTGCCGGTCGCGGTGCGCGGGATCTCCTTGCGGAACTCCACCGACGTCGGCGCCTTGTAGCCGGCGAGGCGCTCCTTGCAGTGCGCGATCAGCTCGGCCTCGGTGACCTCCGCGCCCGGCGCGAGGACGACGAGCGCCTTGATGGTCTCGCCCCACTTCTCCGACGGGACGCCGATGATCGCGACCTCCGCGACGGCCGGGTGCGAGAAGAGGGTGTCCTCGACCTCGATCGAGTTCACGTTCTCGCCGCCGGTGATGATGATGTCCTTCTTGCGGTCGCCGATGGTGAGGTAACCGGCCTCGTCCATCGAGCCGCCGTCGCCGGTGTGGAACCAGCCGTCCTCGATCGCCTCGGCCGTCGCGTCCGGGTTGCGCCAGTACCCGGCCATGACGACGTTCGAACGCGCCAGCACCTCGCCGTCGTCGGAGATCCGCAGCTTGACGCCCAGGGCCGGCTTGCCTGCGCGGGACATCTTGCGGGCCTTCTCCTCGCCGGGCGCGTCGTCGTCCGCGGGGTCGGGGACGTTGACGGTCAGCAGCGGCGCGGTCTCGGTGAGGCCGTAGATCTGGTTGAACTCCCACCCGAGCTCGTCGCCGATGCGCTGGATCGTGCGCGACGGCGGGGGAGCGCCGGCCACGACGATCCGGACCCGGTCGCGGCCAGGGACCGGGTCGAACTCGGGCGCCGCGTCGAGCGTCGCCGCCCAGACCGCGGGGGCGCCGCACATGATCGTGACGCCGTGCCGCTCGACCCGGCGCAGGATCTCGGCGCCGTCGATCTTGCGGATGACGACGTTGGTCGCGCCGAGGCCCACGGTCGCGTAGGGCATGCCCCAGCCGTTGCAGTGGAACATCGGCAGCGTGTGCATGAGGACGTCGCGCTCGTACAGGCGGACGTGCATCGAGAACGTCACCGCGTTGATCCAGATGTTGCGGTGGGTCAGCTGGACGCCCTTCGGCGATGCCGTCGTGCCCGAGGTGTAGTTGATCGTGGCGGTCGCGTCCTCGTCGGGTGCCGCCCACGGGCGCGGCTCGACGCCGAAGCGCAGAACCGATTCGCTCTCCTCACCGAGGACGAAGCGGTGCCGTGCGCCCTTCACGTCCTTCAGGTCCGCGTCCAGCTCGGGGTCGACGAACAGGACGTCGGCCTCGGAGTGGTCGACGATGAACTGCACCTCGTGCGGCCGCAGCCGGAAGTTGATGGGGACGCAGATCCGCCCGGTGCCGGGCACCGCGTGCAGCAGCTCCTGCAGTCGTGCCGAGTTGTGGCTGACGACCGCGACACGCGCCCCCGGCTCGACGTCGAGCGCGTCCAGACCCGCCTGCCACGCCCGCACCCGCTCGCCGAACTGACGGTAGGTCGTGGTCGCCACCGGCGCGGCGGGCTGGTCGGGTTCGTCGACGATCGCGGTGGAGTCCCCGAAGGCGGTCACCGCCCGGTCGAGGAAGTCGGACACGATCAGGGGAACGCGCATGCGGTGCCTCCACGGGCGTCGTACCGGGGGTGTGCCCCACCGAAGTTAGTCCGTCCGGTCGCCGTCGTCTCGTGCCACCCACCCGGTGGAGTTCCGACGTCCCTGATGCGCCGTCGACAAAAGTGGGGATTGACAAAAAGGGTCCTCGGCGCACGGCCAGGCCGTGCCGACTGGGGCGCCGGCGACGGGGAAGGATGAGGGCATGACTGCGATGAAGTTCGGGGTGTTCATCCCGCAGGGCTGGAAGATGGAACTGAAATCCATCGAGGACCCGGCCGCCAAGTGGGCCAAGTCGGTCGAGATCGCTCAGCTCGCCGAGGAACTCGGCTACGACTCCCTCTGGGTCTACGACCACTTCCACAACGTGCCGAAGCCGGCGCAGGAAGCCATGTTCGAGTGCTGGACGACGATGGCCGCGATCTCGCAGCGGACGTCGCGGATCATGCTCGGCCAGATGGTCGGCTGCAACCCGTACCGGAACCCGGCGCTGCTCGCGAAGATCACGTCGAACATCGACGTGATGTCCGGCGGCCGCCTGATCTGGGGCATCGGCGCGGGCTGGTACCGCAACGAGTTCGCCGGGTACGGCTACGAGTTCGCCTCCAACCGCGACCGTCTCCGCGCCATGCGCGAGTGCATCGAGATCGTGACCGGGATGTGGAAGGAACCGTCGTTCTCCTACGACGGCGCGTACTACCAACTCGACCGCGCCGAGTGCGACCCCAAGCCGCTCCAGGCCCGGCCGCAGGTCCTCGTCGGCGGGGGCGGCGAGAAGGTGACGCTCCGGATCGTCGCCCGCCTCGCCGACGCCTCCAACTGGGGCGGCAAGCCCCACGAGTGGGCCGCGAAGGCCGAGATCCTGAAGAACCACTGTCGCGACGTCGGCCGCGACTACGACGAGATCGAGAAGACCTGGTCCCCGGAGATCCACGTCCGCGAGACCGAGGCCGAGATCGTCGACGGCGGCTCCCGCAGCACCTGGGGCGAGGAGTTCGACTCCTGGCGCGAGGGCAACCTCGTCGGCACCCCCGACCAGGTCGCGGAGAAGATCGCCGCCTACCGGGACCTCGGGTGCACCGGCTTCTACCCGTGGTGCTCCGACTACCCCGACACCACGACGATGCGGCTGTTCGCCGAGAAGGTGATCCCGCAATTCCGCTGAGTCCCCAGCCAGCGACAGGGTTGAAAGAACTGAGGCGACTTCCAGGCCGGAAGTCGCCTCACCCGTTTCAACCTTGTCGCTCACTGGAGCGGGATCGACCAGGATGGGGGCTCCTGGCGGTCCTCGACCTGATTGGTGGAGAACCGGTCGGGTAGCGGCAGGGCCGTGCGCAGTCCCGACGACGCCCCGATCGCGCCCGGCCTCCTGTTCGGCATCGGGCTGGGCGGCTTCATCGACGGGATCGTCCTGCACCAGTTGCTCCAGTGGCACCACATGGTCAGCCACGTCGACGACTACCCGACGACGACGCTCGCGGGCCTGGAGGCGAACACCCTCGCGGACGGAATGTTCCACCTCGCGACCTGGGTCTGCGTCCTGGTCGCCTCGGTCCTCACGCTCCGGGGCTGGCAGCAGCGCCGGCTCGCGCCGAGCTGGCGATTTCACATCGGGTTGCTGCTCGCCGGCTGGGGACTGTTCAACCTGGTCGAGGGCCTGGTCGATCACCAGATCCTCGGCGTCCATCATGTCCGCGACGACCTCGGCGCCCGCCGAGCTGGGATCTCGGCTTTCTCGCTTTCGGGGCGCTGCTCGTCGCCGCGGGGACCGCGATCCACCGCAGCGGCTCGGCCCACCTCCACGCCGCGACGGCGCCCGACTGACTCTGCGTCAGTCGGGCGCCGTCGGGTGGTTCGGCGGTCAGGTGGTGCTGCAGTCCCAGACGTCGCCGGTGACCGTGCAGTGGTCCCCGTCGAAGCCCTGGGCCTCGACGCCGGGGTTCGCGGCCGCCGCGCCGAGGCGGTCGACCATCGAGTCCAGCCACGTCTTGACGGCGGCGCGGGAAGCCGCGGTGTTCTCGTCGGCAAGCGTCGAGGCGGTGAGGTCGGCCCAGGTCAGCAGACCGTTCGGCTGGAGGAAGTACACCCGGACGGACTCGCCGGCGGTGTCCTGCGGGTGCGCCGCGGTCGGTGCCCAGCGGGAGAAGCTGACCTGGATCTCGCGGCCGTCGGGGAGAGAGCGGGTGATGCAGCCGTCGATCGTCGCGCCCTTCTCCACCATCGGTTTGCACATGGCGGCCAGGCCGGCCTCGTTGCTCACGCTCGTGTTCAACGAGACGACGCCGGCGTACCCGCCCGGCAGGCCGGCCGCGGACTTCGTCCCCGGCAGCACGCGGCCGTGCGCTTGGTCCTCGGCGATCGCGAAGTCCTTGCCCATCGCCTTCTGCAGGATCGCGGCGTTGGTCGCGTCGGCGTCCGGGGCGAACTCGGACGTCGACACCGGCGCCGGCTTGACCGCGGGCGCGGGCTTGGCCGCAGGGGCGGAAGCGCCGTCACCCGCGGCGGTCACGAGTTGGGGCCCGGAGTTGCTGGGGGTCAGCTGCATCCCGGCCACGACGACGGCGGCGAGGGAGAGCGCCGCCCCGCTGACGCGGAGGGCGCTGCGGCGGCTGTGGGCCTTGCGGCCGGCGGCGAGCACCACGTCCGGGGTGTGACGGGACGGCGGGGTCGCGGTGCCGGCGGTGCGGAGCCGCTCGATGAGGTCGTAGTCGTTGTTCACCGGATCTCCTCGGTGTGGGAGGCGCCGACCGCCATCGGGGTCAGACGGGCGCGGAGGCTGGTGAGCCCGCGGGCGGCGTGGCTCTTGACGGTGCCGGAGGGAAGGCCGAGGACGTGCGCGACGGTGTCGACGTCGAGGTCCTCGATGTAGCGGAGCACCACCACCGCGCGCTGCGCGCGGGGGAGTGCGGACAGCGCCTCGACGACCTGGTCGTCCAGCGCGGACGGCGTCGGGACCGCGACGTCGGGCAGGACGTCGGTCGCGGTCTCACGGCGCCACGGCCGACGGCTCTCGTCGATCGCGGCGTTGACGACGGTTCGCCGTGCGTACGACCAGGGGTCCGAGTCCCGGTCGACGCGGTCCCAGCTCAGGTACAGCTTGACCAGGGACGCCTGGACGGTGTCCTCCGCCAGGTGCCAGTTGCCGCACACCAGGTAGGCGACGCGACAGAGCCTGGGTGAAGCGTCACGGACGAAAGCGACGAACTCGTCGTCCCGCGTGACTCCGCGCCGAATGCGCATTCCGTTCCCCCTCCGACGCCCTCCATACGGACGGCGCGCCCTGCCAGGTTGCAGGGTCGGCGGGAATTTCGCGCGGTTCTCGCCGGATCGCCGGCGCGCGTCGTGCTGAGAGCCCGCTCTGGAGTCCGCGACATCCTCCCGCGGCGATATCTAACGTGTTTAGATGACGCCGAAGCCGCTGACGCGCGTGTCAACACCGGGGTAGATTCCGGGCAGGTCGCGCGGGCGCGCACCGGAACACCGAACGAGAGGACCGCAATGAGCCTGACCGACGACGTCCAGGTACCGCTGAAGGGCACTGACCGCTTCTTCATCAACGGCGAGTGGGTCACCCCCAGCTCCGACTCGGCGTTCCAGGTGATCGACTCCACCACCGAGCGGGCCGTCTTCAGCGTCGCGGAGGCGCAGGCCGCCGACATGGAAGCCGCGATGGAGGCCGCGCGGCAGGCGTTCGACAAGGGCCCGTGGCCGCGGATGTCGCACTCCGAGCGCGCCGGCTACATGAACGCCCTCGCCGACAAGCTCGCCGAGAAGGCGCAGATCTACGCCGACCTGTGGCCGCGTGAGTCCGGCGTCCTGCACTCGATCTCGCAGTTCATGGCGATGTCCATCCCGGACCTGTTCCGCTACTACGCGAGCCTCGCCGACACCTACCCGTTCGAGGAGAACGTCCAGCCGACGCCGAACCCGCTCTTCCCGCCGAGCTACGCGCTGCTCGTGCGCGAGCCCGTCGGTGTCGTCGCGGCGATCGTCCCGTGGAACGGTCCGCTCGACCTGGCCGCCATCAAGCTGGCCCCGGCCTTCATCGCCGGCTGCACCGCGATCCTCAAGATGTCGCCCGAGGCCCCCGCGGCCGGCTACCTGCTCGCCGAGGCGGCGGAGGAGGCCGGCCTGCCGCCGGGCGTCCTCAATGTCGTCACCGCGGACCGCCAGGTCTCGGAGATGCTCGTCCGCGACCCGCGCGTCGACAAGATCGCCTTCACCGGGTCGACGGCCGCCGGCCGCCGCATCGCGTCGATCGCCGGTGAGCGCATCGCCCGCGTGACCCTCGAGCTCGGCGGCAAGTCGGCTGCCATCGTCCTCGACGACGCCGACATCGCGCAGGCCGCCCAGACCCTCGCCGGGGCCGAGTGCCTGCTCACCGGCCAGGTCTGCGCCTCGCTGACCCGCATCGTCGTCCCGCGCTCGAAGCACGACGAGTTCGCCGAGGCTCTCGCCGCCGCGTTCTCCGCCGTCACCGTCGGCGACCCGTTCGACCCGGCGACCCACATGGGCCCGCTGACCTCGGCCAGCCTGCGCGACCGCGTCGAGGGCTACATCGCCAAGGGTGTCGAGGAGGGCGCGCGCCTGGTCACCGGTGGTGGCCGGCCGAAGCACCTCGAGCGTGGCTACTACGTCGAGCCGACGGTCTTCGCGGACGTCAACAACAAGCAGACGATCGCGCAGGAGGAGATCTTCGGCCCGGTCCTGTCGGTCATCCCCGCGGACAGCGAGGAGGAGGCGATCGACATCGCCAACGACACGATCTACGGCCTCAACGCCGCGGTCTTCACCCCGGACGCCGCGCGCGCCCGGGCGGTGGCGGCCCGCCTGCGCTCCGGCACGGTCGGCCACAACAACATGAAGCTCGACATGGGCATCGCCTTCGGCGGCTTCAAGCAGTCCGGCATCGGCCGCGAGGGTGGCACCGAGGGGCTGCGGTCCTACCTCGAGACCAAGACGATCCTGCTGGACGAGAACCCGTACGCCTGACCTTCCGTCAGCTTCTTGCGTCCGGCCAACTGTGGGCTATAGGCCCCAGTCGGCCGGACGCAACAGTTAAGCGAGCGCGCGGCGCAGCTCGGGGAGCAGCTCGTCGCGGGCCCACGGGAAGTAGGCCTCCTGCGCCTCGCCGCCGATCTGGATCAGCGCCAGGTGCGTGAACCCGGCGTCGGCCCACGCGCGGCACGCCTTGACGACGGCGCCGACGTCGTCGCCGCACGGCATCGCGGCCGCGACGTCCTCGGGCCGGACGAACTGAGACGCCGCGTCGAACGCCGCCGGGCCGGGCAGCTCGGCGTTGACCTTCCAGCCCGCGCCGAACCAGCGGAACTGCTCGTGGGCCCGGCGCACCGCCGCATCCGCGTCGGTGTCGTAGCTCAGCGGCTGCTGGCCGTAGCGCGGCTTGCCCGCCCCACCGGCGGCGTCGAACGCCTGGCCGAGCTCGTCGTTCGGCTCGACGGCGATCAGCAGGTCCCCGTACTTCCCGGCCAGTTCGCACGACTGCGGTCCGGACGCCGCGATGCCGATCCGCGGCGGGGTGTCGGGGACGTCGAAGAGCTTTGCGGACTCGACGTCGAAGTGCTTGCCCCGGTGGTTGACGTACTCGCCGGTGAACAGCGCCGAGATGATCTCGACGGCCTCGGTGAGCATCTCGTGCCGGACGTCGACCGGCGGCCACCCGCCCCCGACGACGTGTTCGTTGAGGTTCTCGCCCGCCCCGAGGTCGAGGGTGAAGCGTCCGTCCGAGAGCAGCGCCGTCGTCGCGGCGAGCTGCGCCACCACCGCCGGGTGGTAGCGCCGGATCGGACAGGTCACGTAGGTCATCAGCGGCAGGCGCTCGGTCGCCTGGGCGACGGCACCGAGCACCGACCACGCGTTCGGGGAATGCCCCTGCTCGGAGAGCCAGGGGAAGTAGTGGTCCGAGATCACCGCGAAGTCGAACCCGGCCTCCTCGGCGGCCACCGCGTCCCGGACCAGCTGCTGCGGTCCGGCCTGCTCGCACATCAGCGTGTACCCGATCTCCATGTCTCGGGACTGCCCGCGGGCCGGAGGGAAAAACAGCTACTCGGTGCAGGCGCTCCCGGTACCGGGGGAGTCGAGCGCCGCCTCGGTGCACAGCTCCGCGACGGCGGCCTCGGCACAGGACGGCGTGCCCGCGGCACGGGTCAGCAACCCGTGCAGGGTGGCCCGCTCCTCGACGGTGAGCCCGGCGAGCAGGCTTTCCTCGACGGTGCGGAGCCGGCGCTGGAGGCGCCGCAGCTCGCGGACGCCGGTGGGGGAGAGCTCGACGATGTGGCGGCGCCGGTCGGCGGGGTCGCGCCGGCGGACCACGAAGTCCCGGTCCTCGAGCTCGTTGAGCAGCCCGACGACGTTGCTGGGGTCGAGATGCAGGGTCTCGGCCAAAGTCTGCTGACCGACCGGGCCGTGCTCGGCGAGCAGCGTGAGCGCGACCAGGTGCCGCGGCCGGAGCTCGCTCGGGGCCATCGCGGCCTCGGCGGCGCGGCGTCCGACGCGTGCGAGGTGGTCGAGCAGGGGAAGCACCCGCAGCTCGTCGGTCACCACCTTCGGCGTCGCCATGAGCCCAGCGTACGGCGTCGAGCAACTATCGATGACGCGACAATCATGTGTGTGCTACAAACTATCTATGGCTCACCTCCTACACCTCGACTCGTCCCTCCGTTCCGAGGGCTCACGCAGCCGCCGCCTCTCCGCGCACTACGCCAAGCTCTGGTCGGCAGCACACCCCGACGGCACGGTCACCTACCGCGACCTGGCCGTCGATCCGATCCCGCACCTCGACGAGGCCGGCTTCACCGCGGCCTTCACTCCCGAGGCGGACCGCACTCCCGAGCAGAACGACTCGTTCAAGGTCAGCACCGAGCTGATCGACGAGCTGGTCGCGGCCGACACCGTCGTCGTCGGGCTGCCGCTCTACAACTTCAGCGTCCCCAGCACCTTCAAGGCGTGGTTCGACCGGATCGTCTCCGAGCGGACACTGGGCCGGCTGACGGAGACCAAGCTCGTCGTCGTCACCGCCCGCGGTGGCGGCTACGGCCCCGGCACCCCGCGCGAGGGGTGGGACCACCGCGAGCCGTGGCTCCGGCATGCGGTCAGCAACCTCGGCATCACCGACGTCACCTTCGTCGACGCCGAGCTCACCCTGGCCCGCGAATCGCCGCAGATGATCCCGCTCGACCTCGGTGCCGCCGAGGATCAGAGTTTCGCCGCCGCGCTCGCCGCGATCGAGGAATTGCTGGCCGCCTGACCTCACGGCCCGTCACGGGCCGTCATGCTGCCGCGCCGACCCGATTTTTTAGAACCAACTTTCAATCTTGAACGTCGACTCCAAGTGGTCTACGTTCACGATGTCGGAAGGAGGTTCGCCTCGTGTTGCTGCTCGACGGGATTTCCGCGGGCTACGGCGGCGTGACGGTTCTGCGGGGTGTGACCCTCGCGGTCCCGCCGTCGTCGGTGGTCGCGCTGCTCGGTCCGAACGGTGCCGGCAAGACGACGCTGTTGCGCGTGGCGTCCGGTCTGCTCCGGCCGACCGGTGGCCGGATGCTCCTGAACGGTGAGGACGTGACGCGTCGCCCGCCGCAGGACCTGGTCGCCCGGGGCGTGTGCCACGTGCCCGAGGGTCGGGGCGTCTTCCCGACGATGACGGTGCGGGACAACGTCCTGCTCCAGGCCCGTCCCGGCCAGGAGGCCGACGCCCTCGAGCGGGCCGTCGCCGCGTTCCCGCGCCTCGGGCAGCGGATGAACCAGGTCGCCGGCACGATGTCCGGCGGCGAGCAGCAGATGCTCGCGCTCGCCCGCGCCTACGTGCAGTCCCCGTCGGTGGTCCTGCTCGACGAGGTCTCGATGGGCCTGGCCCCGAAGATCGTCGACGAGATCTTCGAGTTTCTTCGCATGCTCGCCGGTCAGGGGGCGTCGCTGCTGCTCGTCGAGCAGTACGTCACCCGCGCGCTCGAAGCGGCCGACTACGTCTACCTCCTCGATCGAGGGGCCGTCAGTTTCGCCGGTGAGCCGGGCGAACTCGACTCCGCCGCCATCTTCGCCAGCTACCTGGGGGCGCAGTGACCACCCGGCTGCGCCGCGTCGGCGCCGTCGCGGTGGCCGGCGGCCTGTTGTGCACGGGGGCGGTGCTCGCCGGCGCCGGCGACTCCCGCGCCGAGACGACCTTCGACGCCACCGCCGCCGCCTACGGCGTGTGGGTCACCGCGTCCAACCCGAACTTCCCGCTCGGGGTCGTGCCGGAGGGCTCGGGCCCCACCGCCCAGGCCCGGCTGTCCGCGCTGCCGCGCTCGTCCGCGCTCGCGAGCTTCCCCTACCCGGGGGACGGCCTCGTCGGCCTCCCCGGTCTGATCGGGGCGCTCGCGCCCGGCTTCCCGCCGCTGCCGGACTACCCGCTCTACGCGAACAGCGAGCTCGGCGACGAGCCGCGCTCGGTCACCGCACCCGGCGTCGAGCTGGCCGCCGAGAGTTCGGACCGCATGGCCGCCGGGCGCGCGCAGTCGCTCAGCGCCGCCAGCGGCTACGTCGCGACGGCGCGCGTCGAACGCCTCAGCGACGGGGGCGTGACCGCGATCGCCGAGGCGCGGCAGTCGGCTCTCGCACTCGCCGGCCTCGCGACCTTCGACGGGATCCGCAGTCTCGCCAAGGTGAGCTCGAGTTCCGACGCGAAGCTGACGCGCAGTTCGCTGCTGGAGATCGACTCGCTGCGCCTGCCGGGCGTGAAGTTCGCCGCCCCCGACGGCTCGACCTACGTCGGCCCGGAGTTCGCCTTCCGGGACGGGCAGTTCCACCTGCTCCCACCCGCGGGCGCAGGTCAGGCGACCCCGATCCCGACCGACGTGTTCTTCGACGGGCTCAAGGCCGCCGGCATCGAGGGCAGCTACCAGGCCGCCCGCGAGACCGACACCGGGATCATCGCGCCCGTCCTGTCGTTCACCGCGATGATGCCGGCCCCGCCGGACAACCCGCTCTTCGGTGGCGAGACGAAGCTGACGCTCGACATCGGGCACGCCTTCGCCACGATCGCGGCGCAGGTCATCCCTGAGGGTGCGGCGGCCGTCGCGCCGGTGGGCACGGACGCCGCCGTCACGCCGGCCGACACCACCCCGGCCGGGATCGACGCGGCGGGCGTGCCGGGCGCGCTGCCCTCCACCGGCGTCCTGCCGGCGGCGGCGCCCGGGACGGTCCCGACCTCCCTGGTCGCGGGCAGCGGTGTCATCCCCGACTTCGACGACCTCCGCCGCGGCGGGGTCGGCGACATCTATCTCGTGCTGGCGGGCGCCTGCCTCGTCGGCGTCCTGGTCACCGGTCTCGTCCGGCGAGGAGTACGCGCATGAACACTGCTGTGCAGCAGGCCCCCACCAAGCAGGATCTGCCGACGCTGCTCAAGGCGCAGTGGGACCGGGCCATCGCGGTGGCCTGCATCGTCGGCGCGGTGATCGTGCTCGTCGTCGGCTACATCGGGATCAGTGACACCCCCTACGTGGCCGAGCAGCTGCCGTACTTCATCTCGGCCGGCGCCGGCGGCGTCGTGCTGTGCGCGGTCGCCGGGATGATGTGGGTCTCCGCCGACCTCCGTGACGAGTGGCGCGAGCTGCGCGCCCTGCGCGAGCAGCTGGCCGCGTCCGACGCCGAGGCCTGATCCCGTCGCGATGACGAGTACTCAGGTGACGACGCCTGCCGTGCGGACCCGGGCCAAGCCTCGGTCCGCCCGTGCCGCGCGGCCGATGCCGGACGCGCTGTGGACGCGGGCGGACCTCACCGCGACCGCGGTGCTGCTGGCCGTCGGCGTCCTGCTGGTCGCGCTCGCGTGGTTCGGCGCGAGCGACACCACTGACTGGGACAGCCAGATGTCCTGGACCGCGCTGGCGATGATCGGCGTGGTCGTGGCCTGCGCCGGTGTCGGGGTGTGGCTCTACCGCGGGTTCGCGCGGGTGCGCATCGAGGCGCGCGCGGTGCGGCGTCAGGTCGGGGCGCGCATCGCGGCGCGCACCGCACCCACCGGGGGAGAGAACATCTCCACCGACCGGGGTCGCGTCACCGTCGCCGGGATGGCGCACCACCACCGCGCCGACTGCCTGCTGGTGCGCGGCAAGACGGTCGTCGCCGCGGACGAGGCCCTCCTTCAGCCGTGCGGGGTCTGCGCGTGAACGACTACCTGCCCTTCCTCGTCATCGGCGTCACCGTCGGATCCATCTACGGCGTCGCCGCGATGGGCCTCGTGCTCACCTACAAGACCTCGGGTGTGCTCAACGTCGGCCACGGTGCGGTCGCCGCCTCGGCCGCGGTGTGCTTCCACCAGTTGCGCCAGGAGCACGGCGTGCCCTGGCCGGTGGCGGCCGCGGTCGCGATCCTCGGGTTCGGCGTCGTCGCCGGTCTGCTGATGGAGCAGCTCGCCCGCTCGCTGGCTCATGTGCCGACCAGTCAGAAACTTGTCGCGACCGTCGGTCTCGTCGTCGCGATCCCGGCGCTGGTCGCTTTGCTCTACGGTCCGTCCGCCAAGCGCTTCGAGCCGTTGCTGGAGCAGGAGACGGCGTTCACGATCTCGGGCGTCAACGTCACGACCGAGAACGTCGTGGTCGTCGTGTTCGGTCTGCTCTCGGCCGTCGCGCTCTACGCGTTCTTCAACCGCTCCCGGCTCGGGCGCGCGATGCGCGGCGTCGTCGACGACCCCGACCTGCTCGGGCTCAGCGGCGTCGGTCCCGCGCGGGTCCGGCGGATGGCGTGGCTGATCGGCTGCTCGTTCGCCGCGGTGTCCGGCATCCTGCTCGCCAGCGCGCAGCAGCAGCTCGACGTCACGTTCCTCTCGCTGCTCGTCGTGCAGGCCTTCGGCGCCGCCGCGATCGGCGCGTTCACCAACCTGCCGCTGGCGTACGCCGGTGGGCTCGCGATCGGCGTGCTGCAGGCGGTGCTGTCCAAGGAGGCCAGCCAGCACTCCTGGATGCAGGGCCTCGACGTCAACACCCCGTTCCTCGTGCTGTTCGTCGTGCTGCTGGTACTGCCGCGCCGCAAGCTCGTCGAACTCGGCCGCCCGGTGCGCGGCGCCGGCCGCTCCCGCACCGCGCCGCCGTGGCGGCAGGTCACCGGCTGGTCGGTCGTCGCCGTCGCGGCGCTGCTCGCGCCGACGTACTGGGGCGTGCACCAGTCGTCCTACACGGTCGCGGCGACGCAGGTGCTGCTGTTCCTCTCCCTCGTGCTGCTGGTGCGGGTCTCCGGCCAGATCTCCCTGTGTCAGGTCGGTTTCGCCGCGATCGGCGGCGCGATGGTGGGTCAGTTGCTCGACAAGGACCTCCCGTGGGGCCTGGCCGTCCTCGGGGCGGCGCTGATCGCCGTGCCCGTCGGCGCGGTCATCGCGATCCCCGCCATCCGACTGTCCGGGCTCTACCTCGGCCTCGCGACGCTCGGCTTCGGCATCCTGCTCGCGCAGTACGCGTACACGAAGGACTGGTTCTTCGGGACGCAGGGCCAGGCCACGCGACGGCCCGACGGCCTCGCCGGGGACACGGCCTACTACTACGTCGTCCTCGCGTTCGGCGTCGCCGCGATCCTGGCCGTCGCCGCGCTCGAGCGCTCCCGGCTCGGCCGACTGCTGCGCTCGATGGCCGACAGCCCGATCGCGCTGGCGACGCTCGGCACGAGCGTCAACGTCACCCGCACGCTGGTGTTCTGCCTCTCGGCCGCGCTCGCCGCGCTCTCCGGGGCGCTCGGGGCGTGCGTGTTCGGGTCGGTCAGCGCCGACTCCTACCACTACCTGACTTCGCTGCTGATTCTCGCGGTGCTCTCGCTCGCCGGCCGGGGCACGCTCTCGGCCGCGGTGATCGCCCCGATCATCAGCATTCTCCCGCTCGTCTACATCGACGGCGAGACCCCCGCCCAGTGGCTGCAGCTGATCTTCGGCGTCGCCGCCATCCTCTCCGCGGTCGACCTGCCCACCCGGATCTCGAAGCTGATCGCCCGCGGCGCGGTCGACTCCGAGTACCGGCTCGGCCGCGGCGGACCCATCTCGGGCCGGACGTCGGAGCCCACCCCGACCCGGCCGCTCGTGACCACGAGGAGTGTCCCGTGATCCGCATCAGTTCCTCGCACCGCCGTCTGCTGAGGACGGCGGCCGTCACCGCCGCCGTCGCGCTCGTGCTCACCGGCTGCGGTTCCCGCCTGGACCGCGCGTCGGTCGTCGCCGCGGAGAGCGGCGAACTCGCCCAGCGGCTGGCCGAGGCGCAGGCGAACAACGCCGCGGCCGCACCCGCGACGACGGACGCCGACCCGGGTGCCGGGGTCGGCGCGGTCGCGCCCGGCCAGACCGTCGACGCCCCGGTCGCGGCGGGGACGAGCACCGGGGGAACGGTCGCCACCCCGACGCCGGCCGCGTCCGCCACGGGTGGCGGTGGCAAGGCGAACACCAACGGCGCGAGTACCGGCAAGACACCCGTCGCGGCCGGGTGTGCGAAGCAGGGCCCGCCCGTGGTGATCGGTCAGGTCGGCGCGTTCAGCGGTCTGGTCGGCGCGAACACCCAGGGCGCGGTGAACACCCTCCCCGTGTGGGTGCGTGACGTGAACGCCCGCGGCGGCATCGGATGCCACCCCGTGACGCTGTTTCAGAAGGACACCGCCTCGGACCCGGCGAAGGCCGAGGCGGCGGTCAAGGAGATGGTCAACGTCCGCGGCGCGGTCGCCCTGGTGGCGAGCTACGCGCCGCTCGACATCGTCGGGTTCCGCAAGGGCGTCGAGTCGGCGAAGATCGTCTCGATCGGTGGCGACCAGGTGACGCCGGACTGGCACATGTCGCCGTACCTGTACCCGGTCGGGGGGATCGAGCGGGCGCAGTTCGCCGGGTCCGCGAAAGCGCTGCAGGCCAAGGGTGTCGACAAGCTCGCGATCTTCTACTGCGTCGAGTCCACGGCGTGCACGGCGTTCAAGGACACCCTCGACAAGGAGGGGTACGCCAAGAAGTTCGGGATGGACATCGTCTACCAGACGCAGGTGTCCCTGACGCAGAACGACTTCACCTCGGCCTGCCAGTCGGCGAAGAACGCCGGCGCGAAGGCGGTCGTGTTCGCCGGTGACGCCGGGGGCGTCCAGCGCACGGCCCGGTCCTGCGCGACCGTCGGCCTGAGCGTCCCGATCGTCATCGCGGCGACGCAGGCGACGTTCGACCCGAACGACAAGAACCTGCAGAAGGCGACGGTGTCGATGGCGTCGGCCATCTTCCCGTTCACCCAACAGGACAACGAGGCGCAGAAGGCCTTCCGCACCGCGATGGCGCGGTACAACCCGACGGCCGACATCAACCACGCCGCTGCTCTGACGTGGTCCAGCGCCAAGATGCTGGAGCGCGCGATCGAACTGCTCGGCCCGTCGGTGCACGAGGTCCCGCTCACACGCGACCACATCATGCAGGGCCTCGGCAAGATCAAGAAGGAGACCCTCGGTGGGCTCATCCCGGCGACCTCCTACACGTACAACCAGAAGCAGGCCGCCGAGAACCTGTGCTACGCCGCCATGGCCTTCGACCACCGCGGCTTCCACGCACCCCAGGGATCGAAATTTGACTGCATCTGAGTTCCGTCGGGCTCTCCGTGCCGCCGCCGTCGTCGGTGCGGCAGCGCTCGTCCTGAGCGCCTGCGGTGCGCGGACCGATCACGCTGCCGTGGTCGCCGCCGAGAGTGGCGGCCTGGCCGAGCAGCTCGCGCAGACCCAGGCGAGTGCGGCCGCCGCCGCTCCGGCGTCGACCGATGACAGCAGCGGGGCCGTCGTCGCGGCGCCGGACGCCGCCGTCGACGTCCCCGTCGGCGGGACGGTGCCGGACGGGGGAGCGGTGGCGACCCCGACCCCGGCCGCGGGCACGAAGTCCGGCGCGACGAAGACCAATGCCGCCGGCGGCGCCAAGACCCCGGTGGCCGCCGGGTGTGCGAAGCAGGGGCCGCCGGTGGTCATCGGTCAGGTCGGCGCGTTCAGCGGTCTGGTCGGGGCGAACAACCAGGGCGCGGTGCAGACCCTCCCGGTGTGGGTGCGTGACGTGAACGCCCGCGGCGGCCTCGGCTGTCATCCGGTGACTCTGTTTCAGAAGGACACCGCCTCGGACCCCGCGAAGGCGGAGGCCGCGGTCAAGGAGATGGTCCAGTCCCGGAACGCGGTCGCACTGATCGCGAGCTACGCCCCGCTCGACATCGTCGGGTTCCGCAAGGGCGTCGAGTCGGCGAAGATCGTGTCCGTCGGCGGCGACCAGGTCACGCCGGACTGGCATCTCTCGCCGTACCTGTACCCGGTGGGCGGCATCGAGAAGGCGCAGTTCGCCGGGTCCGCCAAGGCGCTGCAGTCCAAGCGCGTGGACAAGCTCGCCGTCTTCTACTGCGTCGAGTCCACGGCCTGCACGGCGTTCAAGGACACCCTGGACCGCGACGGCTACGCCAAGAAGTTCGGGATGTCGATCGTCTACCAGACGCAGATCTCCCTGACCCAGAACGACTTCACCTCCGCCTGCCAGGCCGCGAAGAACGCCGGGGCGAAGGCGGTCGTGTTCGCCGGCGACGCCGGTGGTGTCCAGCGGACCGCCCGCTCGTGCGCGACCGTCGGGCTCGGCGTCCCCATCGTCATCACCGCGAGCCAGGCGACGTTCGACCCGAACGACAAGAACCTGCAGAAGGCGACGGTCTCGATGGCCACGCCGATCTTCCCGTTCACCTCGACCGACGACAACCAGGCGATCAAGGACTACCGGGCCGCGATGGCGCGCTACAACCCGACGGCGGAGTTCAACAACGCCAGCGCCCTCACGTGGTCGAGCGCGAAGATGCTCGAGCGCGCGGTCGAGCTCCTCGGCCCGTCGGCGCGCGACGTCCCGCTCACCCGCGACCTGATCCTGACCGGGCTCGGCAAGGTGAAGAAGGAGACTCTCGGCGGGCTCATTCCGGCCACCACCTACACCCTGAACCAGCCCCACGCCCAGGAGAACTTCTGCTTCGCCGCGATGGGCTTCGACAGCCGCGGCTTCTTCGCCCCCGCCGGCGCCCGCTTCGACTGCATCTGACGCGCCCGCTGTTCAGAAAGGGTGTCACCCCTTACTGCCCAGTAAGGGGTGACACCCTTTACTCCGCAGTAAGGGGTGTCACCCTTTCTGGCGCCGTAAAGGGTGTCACCCCTGGTGGGACAGGTGGGGTCAGGCCGACGGCAGTTGCCGGTAGGCGGCGACGACGGGGGTGAGCTCGGCGGGGGTCGCGCCGTGCAGGATGACGCCGTCGGCGCCGAGATCGAGCTGGCGGCGGACGGCGCGGGCGCAGTCTTCTCCGGTGCCGTAGGCGGCGGGCTCGACCCACTCCGGCGGGAGCAGCGTCGCGATGTGCTCGAGCTGGTCCGGGGTCCCCACCGCGTCGATCAGGTTGCGGCCGAAACCGGCGACGACGGGGTCGGCGCGGAAACGCTCGAGGATCGCCGGGTCCCAGCGGTTCGCGGCGACGAGGCCCTCGCCGTAGCCGGGGAGCTGGAGGTAGGTCGCCAACCGGGCGACGACCTTGAGCAGGTAGGTCTCCCGCGAGACCTCGCCCGGGACCGTTGCGAACACCGACCACACCTGAACCGCCGCGGGGTCGCGGCCGGCCTGCTCCGCTGCCTCGCGGACCGCGGCGACGCAGCGGGTCAGCGTCTCGTCGGTGAAGAACGTGTGCAGGACGACCTGGTCGAACGCGCGGCCGCCGAGGGCGCACGTCCTCGGGCCCCACGCCGTCAGGCCGAGCGGGATGTCCTCGTCGAACGAGGCGTCGAGGTGGAGGAACGCCCAGCGCCCGGCCGGTCCGTCGTGGTCGACGATCACCTCGCCCCGCCACAGGCGCCGCATCAGGCCGGCGAAGTCCTCCAACTGAGCGATCGTCACCTTGGGCAGGCCGAATTGATTAAAGAGCGCGGCGATGCCCCGGCCGAGGCCCAGCGTGAACCGCCCGCCCGAGAGCCGGTGCATCGTCGTGGCGTAGGACGCCGTGATCACCGGGTGCCGGGTGTTGTGGTTGGTCGCAGCCGTCGCCAGCGCGATGCGTTCGCTCGCCGCGGCCGCGGCCCCGGAGAGCGTTACCGCTTCCTTGAGGTTCCACCGCTCGGAGATGAACGCCGCGCCGAGGCCGATCGCTTCGGCCTCCCGCAGTTGGCCGAGCATGTCCCGCGGCGAGTTCGTGTGCCCGGCGAGGGTGTAGAAGCCGAGCTCGGGCAGGTCGGGCGGCACCTTGCTCATCCGGCGGCCAGCAGCGAGAGCGTGTCGACGTCGAGCATGTGCTGAGCGTGCCGCGACGCCATGGTGAGGAACAGGGCGTCGGCCTCGGGCGAGGGGGTCGTCCCCATGCCGGCAGTGATGGCGACGAGCAGACCAGCGATCGCGTGGGCGCGGTAGTCGTCCCAGCACTCGTCCCAGGAGTAGTCACGCACGCCGCCCGCGACGAGCGCCTCGTGGTAGCCGCGGATCAGCGACTCCTGGTGCTCGCGGCGCAGCTCGGTGGGCATCCCGGCACCGAGGAAGTAGCTGGCGTCGATCGTGCCGTCCGCCCAGGTGACGCTCTGCCAGTCGACGACGACGAGCGGCACGGCGCCCCCGGCTGCGTCGAACAGCAGGTTGTCGAGCCGGAAGTCGCTGTGCCACACGCACCGGGGCCGCATGCCCCGCTCGACCCACACCGCGGCCGGGCCGTTCGCGAGCCCGGCGACCGCCCGCTCGGTGGCGTCGTCCATCCGGCCGGCGAAGCGCTCCGCGAACGCCTCCGCCGTCGCCGGCGCCTTCGCGCTCAGGTGACGCCAGACGCCCGTGCCGGTGAGCAGCCACTCGGCCCGGGCGAGCTCGGCATCACCCCACGACGACGCGTGCAGGGCGGCCGCCTGGGCCAGGGCCGCGCGCGCCTCCTCGACCCCGCACCCGTCGAGCTGACCGCACTCCCGGGCGGGGGAGAGGTCCTCGAGGACGAGGACGAAGTCGGCACCGTCCTCGGACACGGTCGCCGCCCAGCACTGCGGCGTCCGGACCGCCAAGCGGGACGCCGCCTCGGTGTAGAAGGCCACCTCACGGGCGTAGCAGCCCAGGTTCTGCGCGAACGCACGACTGTTCGGATCGGCCGCGGGGAGCTTCACCACGACCCGGGCCGGGAAGCCCTCGCCGCCGCTGCCGTAGGTCGGCGTGACGGCGTAGGTGGCGCCGAGCTGACCCTGGCCGATCGCCTGGAGGTCAACCGCCGTGATCGACGGTGATCGCCCGTCGTGCGTGGTCAGGACGCTCGCCAGCCACTCAGGGGTCAGCGCGTCGGCGGTACCGATCAGGGGAGTGCTCACGAGACCTCTCCCAAATTGTTCTGACGGGGGTTCAGGTGACGGCGGAGGAAGGCGACCTGGTGCGCCGTCACCGCATCGTGGTGGGCGCAGCCCGGGTAGACGTCGAAGTGGTCGCCCGGGTAGTGCCGGACCTCCGACCGCGGAGCGCGCCGGGCCGCCGCGCGGATCGGTTCGACCGGCGAGATCGTGTCTCGGTCGGCGATCTGCACGAGGAGCGGGCAGCGGATTCGGGAAGCGAGCCGGCCAGGGCGGTAGCGCGCCAGCCCGAGCATCGAGCGGGCCGCCACCGAGTTGTTCCAGGTCGGCCCGGCGATGGCCTGGTACTGCGCGAACGCACCGGGAGCGGTGATGACAGCCGTCGCTCCCGGCTCACCGACGATCGGGATCGTGACCGGGCGCCGCCCGCGCTTGGCCGCGACCACGTCGCGCAGCGCCGGCGCCACGGATCCGAGGGCGTGGACGCCGTCGCGCCGCACGATGTTTCCCAGCGCGGCCGGCCCGTCGACCGCCGGCGTCACGGCGATCGCGGCCGCGAGGAGCGGCTCCTCGGCGGCAACGCGGAAGATATGACCGCCCGCGAGCGAGCAGCCCCACGCCACGAGACGCTCGGGGTCGGCGTCCGCCCGGGCCCGGACGGCCCGCAGCGCCGCCCGGAAGTCCGCGACCTGACTCTCGACGTCGACGACCCGCCGCGGGTCGCCGTCGCTGCGGCCCCACCCGCGGTAGTCGAAGGCGAGCACGCCGATCCCGGCGGCCGCGAACGTCCGCGCGAACGAGGAGAGACCGGAGTCGACGGTGGCGCCGAAGCCGTGCGCCATCACGACGTAGGGGACGCCGGCGGCAGTGCGGAGATTGTCGGTCTGCGCGCGGTGGTGCTCGGCGGCGCATTGCCCGGTGCCGGACGGGAACGTCAGCACCTCGACATCGGCCCGCGCAGCGGCAGCGACGCTGCGGTCGGTGGTGGTCATGTCCTGCCCCTCGAAGGAATCAGCCCGGCGGACCAGAGCGTGGTGAGCGCGGTCAGGGTGCGATCGATCTGTGCGGAGTTCGCGCCGCTGCGGCTCAGACGCTCGAACGCGCGCTCGTTGGCCCCGATCAGGGCGAGCACGATCTCATGCACCTCGGCCTCGGTCCGGCCCGCGCGCTTGGTCTCCCCGGCCAGGATCGCGGCGACGACGGGAACGGCGAAGCGGTCGTTCCACGCGTCCCACTGTTCGCGGACGCCGGCGTCGAGACCGCGCGCGTCGAGCATCGCGAGAATCAGCACCTGGTGCGACTGCCACGAACGCCACGTCCACTCCAGCACCGAGCGGACGACGTCGGCGGGCGCCCGGGAGGACCGCAGTTCGCCGAGCAGCGCGTCGGCCCCGGAGACGATGAGGTCGAAAACCTCGCCGAGGAGCGCCGACACCGCGGCGCCCTTGCTCGCGAAGTAGAAGTAGAAGCCCGACCGCCCGACGCCCGCCTTCGCGGCGATGTCGCTGACGCTGATGTCCTGCAGTGGCCGCTCCTGCAACAGTTCCTCGACGGCGGCGAGGATCGCCCGCCGCTTGTCGTCCGCGGCGGTGGGTCGCCGCCGCTCGGACGCCCGCGGCAGGCGGGTCACCTCACCCACGCGACGTCGCCGCCGTGCGGACGCGCCCGGCCAACGGCACCGGACCCTGCGCGGCCACCCGCGCCGCCCCCGCGGGCAGTTCCTTGGTCCGCGCGTCGTGCTCGTAGACGAAGTAGTCGAGCTGCTGGGTGTGCCGCGGCCGATCGGTGACGTGCCCGGTGAAGCGGGCGTTGTCGGCGTCGATCACCCGCTCCATCTCGGCGGGGTCCGGTGGCCGGTAGAACCCGGCGACGTAGGCGCCGAGGACCCGCGACTGGCACTCGACGAACGGAAACAACGTCGGCACCGCCTGTGCGAACCCGATAAGGACGAGGTCGTCGATCCCCGGGACGAACATCCGCTTGTACAGCCGGATCTTGTTGTCCGGCGCCGAGAGGAACTCGGGGTCGAGGAACGGGAACGTGATGTTGTAGCCGGTCGCGTAGATGATGACGTCGAACGTGGAGCGCGTTCCGTCGACGAACTCGACCTCTTCGCCGTCGAGTCGGCGCACGTCCGGCTTCGCGACGAGGTCACCGGACCCGAGCCGGAGCAGCAGGTCGTTCGACATTGTCGGGTGCGCTTCGAGGAAGTGATGGTTCGGCCGCGGCAGGCCGAAGCGTTCGGGACGGCCGGAGATCAGCAGCGGCGCCTTGCGCAGAACGAGGCGCTGCCACGACAGCGGGAGATACGGCTTCGTGCGGGCGAGCACGTCCGCGGGCCGGCCGAGGATGTAGCGCGGAATGATCCACGCGCCCGAGCGGGTCGAGAGCGTGACCTGGTTGTCGTAGCTCTTCTGCGATAGCTCGCTCGCGATGTCAGCCGCCGAGTTGCCGATGCCGACCACGAGGATTCGTTTGCCGTACAGGTCGAGCGGCGTGCGGGGGTCGATGTAGTGGTGTGAATGGATGGTCTCGCCGCCGAACTCGCCGGGGAAGTCGGGGTACCGCGGGTCCCAGTGGTGCCCGTTCGCGACGACGAGAACGTCGAATTGCGAGGTTTCGCCGTCCCCGGTCCGCAGCGACCACCCGCCGCCGTCGAGGCGCTGCGCGTGCTCGACCCGGGTGCGGAACCGGATCCGCGCCTTGAGGTCGAACGCCTCGGCGTAGGCCTCCAGGTAGTTCTTGATGTCCGAGTGGTGCGGGAAGTCCGGGTAGTCCGCCGGGATCGGGAAGTCGGCGAACGACAGCAGGCTCTTCGACGTGTCGATGTGCAGCGACCGGTAGGCGCTGGAGTGCCCGTTCGGGTTGCCGAAAGCCCAGTTGCCGCCGATCCGGTCGGACGACTCGAAACACGTGTAGTCGACGCCGTAGTCGCGCAGGATCTTGCCGGCGGTCAGGCCGCTGATCCCGGCGCCGATGACGGCCACGGTCGGGGTGGTGGGCACGAACGGGCTCCAGTTCCGGGGTATTCGCGGGGATTGCCCGACCGTAGGTGTGCGGTTGACAGGTGTCAACCATCTCGAACACTGGTCAACCAAAAATGTAGCGGTTACTATATTCAGTGGAACTGACGTCGCGTCACGGACGGTGGGGGCTCATGGAACGGATCGGCGACCTGTTGACCACGGCCGCGCAGGCGCGGCCCGACGCGGAGCTGTTCAGCTTCGGGGACGTCCGCGTCACGTACGCGGAGTTCGACGAGTGGGTCACCGCGGTGGCATCCGACCTCGTGTGTCGCGGTGTGCAGCGCGGGGACCGGGTGCTGGTCCAGCTGCCGAACTGCCTGGAGGCGCTCGTCCTGCAGGTCGCTGCGTTCCGGATCGGCGCCGTGAACACCCCGGTCATCCCGATCTACCGCGAGCACGAGATGCGCCAGATCCTCGGTGACGCCCGTCCTGCGGTCGTCGCGGCCGCCGCGGCGCTGGGGCCGCGCCGGCCGACCGAGGAACTCGACGGCATCCTCGCCGAGCTCGACCTGACACCCGCCGTCCGGTACGTCGTCGGCGGCGTCGTCGAGGGCTGGTCCGCCGTCCCGACCCGGGGGAGTGCGGTCGAGGCGGTCCCGCTGCCCGAACCGCAGGACGCCGAGGACACGACGCTGCTGCTCTACACCTCCGGCACCACCTCGGCCCCGAAGGGCGTGCGGCTCTCCAGTCGGGCGCTGCTGGCGCACCTGGAGAACTTCAAGGTCGCGCTGAGCGCGGACGAGAACACGGTGATCGTCTGCGGCACCCCGCTGTCCCACCTCGGCGGTTTCGTCGCCGGCGTCGTTTTCCCGGCGTACCTCGGTGCGCGGTCGGTCATCCTCGACGCTTGGCGGCCCGACGAGGCGGCTCAGATCATCGAGCGCGAGCGCGGGACGCTGATGATGGGCGCGACGGTGTTCCTCTCCGACCTCGTCCAGCGGTACGAGGCCGGCGCCGGGGCCGAGCACCGGCTGTCGGTCTACGCCTGCGCGGGTGCGACCATCCCGCCCGCGGTGATCGTTCGTGCCGAGTCCGTCGGCATCCAGGCGATGCGCGCCTACGGAATGACCGAGACCGCCGGTGTGTGTGCGATCGCCGGCCCGGAGCATGACGTCGAGCGCCGCTCGGAGTGGGACGGTCGGATCGTCCCGGGCATGGCGATCCAGGCCGTCGACGAGGCGCGCGAGCCGCTCCCGCCCGGCGAGGTGGGGGAGTTCCGCATCCGCGGGCCGCAGCTGCTGTCCGGTTACACCGACCCCGAACTGACGCGCAGCCAGATAGATGACGAGGGCTGGTTCTACCCCGGCGACGTCGGGATCGTCGACCAGCACGGCTGGGTCCGCGTGACGGGGCGGACGAAGGACATCATCAACCGCGGCGGCGAGAAGCTCTCGGCCCTCGACATCGAGGCCGCGGTCGCCGGCCACCCGGACGTCGCTGCCGTCGCGGTCACCGCGGTGCCCGACGACCGACTCGGTGAGGCGGTGGGCGCCTGGGTGGTGCTGCGCGAGGGAGCGACCTGGTCCGGTCCGGAGCCGATCCTCGCCCACCTGGAGACCACCCGGTTGGCGAAGCAGAAGTTCCCGACCGAGTGGCACGTCGTCCCTGCGCTCCCGCTGACCGCGACCGGCAAGGTCCGCAAGCAGGAGCTCCAGCGAACGTGAGGGTCAGTCCTCGGTCGGCAGGCCGAGCAGTGCGCGGGTCGAGCGGACGAGCCCGGCGAAGTCGCGGGCGTTGGGGAGCAGCAGGGCTTCGTTGTTCAACCCGGTCAGGACGGAGACGAGGGCGCGGCTGAGGTCGATGCGGGCGCGCGGGGTGGGGGCGAGCGAGTCGGGCGCGAGTGCGGCCAGGGAGTCGAAGAACTCGCGGTAGGTCCGCAGCAGCGGCCGCAGGCTGTCGCGAAGCTCGGGGCGGCGCGGGTACTCGAACTGGATCACCATGAACATGCGCGCGAGGGCGCGCTCGGTGTCCATCAGCGTGACCGCCGCCGACAGCAGCGCCTCGAGCGCCGGCCCGAACTCGGACTGCCCGGCGACGGCCTCCTGAAAGCGGGTGAGGACGGGGGCGTAGGTGTCCTCCGCCGCGGCGACGAACAGGCCGGCCTTGCCGTCGAAGTGGTGGTAGAGCGTCGGGGGGTTGACGCCGGCGGCTTTGACCAGGTCCTGGACCGTGGTGCTGCCGTAGCCCTGGGCTCCGAACACGTCACGAGCGGCGGCGATCAGGCGGGCCCGACCGTCGGGAGCGTCCGACCGCGGCGGCCGTCCCCGCCGGGCGACGACCGGTGCCGCCTTCGCCATCCGTGCCTCCTTGCGCCGGCATCAGGGTAGACGCCCGGCCGTGCTTGACGACCCGTGAAATGTACTGTTCACTACATTCTAATGTACTGAACGCTACATTCGCCGGTCAACGAAGAGGTTCCATGTCGAGCGTGAGCACCACGGTGGCCGACGGGGTCGGCACCATCACCTTCACCCGCCCCGAGCGTCGCAACGCCCTCAGTCTCGAGCTGCTCGGCCAGCTGTCGGACGCCCTGGACGCCTGGAAGACCGACGACTCCGTCGCGGCGGTCGTGATCACCGGCGGCGAGGACGTGTTCTGCGCCGGACTCGACCTCGACCTGCAGTCGGGCTTCACCGACGAGACCCGGGCGGCCTACTCCGCCGCCTGCCTGCGCGCCTACGGCACGCTGCTCGACTACTGCAAGCCGACCATCGCGGCCGTCGGTGGCCCGGCGCTCGGTGGCGGCCTCGACATCGCGGTGTTCTGCGACATCCGCGTCGGCGCCGACAACGGCATGTTCGGCTACGCGCAGATCAAGTTCGGTCTCACGCCATACTTCTCGCCGCTGTGGCGCATCGTCGGCCTGTCCCAGGCGAAGCTGCTCACCTTCTCCGGTGACCGCATCGACCCGCAGGAGGCTCTGCGCATCGGCCTGATCGACCGGCTGGTGCCGGCCGGCACGGTCGTCAAGTCCGCAACCGAGCTCGCCCGCTCGATCGCCGAGACGACGACCGCGTCCGCCATGAACAACAAGGAGATGGCGCTGCGCTCCCCGGCGATGGACCCGATCTCGGCGCTGACCTACGAGACGTTGGCCTACAAGGAGGTCATCCGTCACCCCGAGGTCAACGAGCGCATCCAGCAGGCGTTCTCGAAGATCAGCTCCCGCGCGAAGAAGGCATGAGTCCGATGACCTACAAGTACATGAACGTCTCGGTCGAGAACGGCGTCGGCATCCTCCAGCTGAACCACCCCGAGAAGCGCAACGCGCTCGGGTGGGAGCTTCACGAGGACATCTGCACCCAGCTCGCCGCGTGGGCGTACGACGACGAGGTCGCCGCCGTCCTGTTCATCGGCAACGAGGACTACTTCTGCTCCGGTTGGGCGCTGGACGTCCTGCAGGGCACGGGCACCGCGCAGACCGGCAGTGACGAGCGCACCCGGTTCGTCGAGCTCGCCACGAAGTTGATGGTCGCGATCTACGACTACCGCAAGCCGACGGTGGCCGCGGTCGCCGGCGTCGCGCCCGGCTACGGCCTGGACGTCGCCAACATGTGCGACGTGACGATCGCGTCGGAGAACGCGGCGTTCGGCTCGACGCAGGTGAAGTACGCGATGAACGGCTTCTACCACGCGCTCGAGCGCAAGGTCGGCGCGCAGAACGCCCGGCGCCTGTACTTCACCGGCGACCCGATTCCCGCCGCCGAGGCGCTGCGCATCGGTCTGGTGAGCGAGGTCGTCCCCGTCGGCACCCTGCGCGAGAACGCCCTGCGCGTCGCGAAGCAGATCGCCGAGGCCGGCCCCGAGCTGCTCACCGTGCTCAAGGAGGTCGCGCTGCGGGCCGGGCACATGGACCCGGTCGGGGCGCTCAACTACGAGCTCCGCGTGACGGCCGACCTGGTCAGCCGCGACCTGTTCACCCGGCGCATCGAGGACGGCCTGGCCCGCCTGCGCGCCGGCCAGAGCAAGGCCACCGAGCGACTCGCGCGCTGACCGGATCGACCCGAGAGGAGGACACCGTGCCGACCACGCGCACCGACTACGACCCGCTGGACGTCTCGACGCTCGCGTTCTGGGCGCAGAGTGCTGACGACCGGGAGAAGGTCTTCGCCGAGCTGCGACGCAGTCGGCCGGTGTCCTGGCAGGCCCCGGTGCAGTCGATGCTGATGCCGGACCCGGACGACCCGGGGTTCTGGGCGATCACACGGCACGCGGACATCCGCCGGATCAGCCGGGACCACGAGGTGTTCTCCTCCTCGGCCGAGGAGTACGGCGGCGTCATGCTCGACCTGATGCCGCCGGACGTGCTGGAGGCGACCTCGTCGATCCTGATGATGGACAACCCGCGGCACGGGTTGATCCGTCGGCTGATCTCCTCGGCGTTCACGCCGCGGCGGATCGCGCTGATCGAGGATCAGATCGCGCGGCAGGCCAAGCAGATCGTGGACGACCTGCTGGCCGGGCCGGGTGAGGTCGACTTCGTGCGCGCGGTGGCCTCGCGGCTGCCGATGTGGACGGTCTCGGAGATGGTCGGCATCGACCCGGAGATCCGCGAGGAGGTCACGAAGGCTGCGAACGAGCTGGTCGGCTGGAACGACGACGAGCAGATCGACGTCGACGGCGACAACCTGATGGTGATGCTCAACGCGATGGGCGTGCTGCACAACGCCGCGTTCGACCTGTGTGAGCGGCGCCGGGCGCAGCCCGAGGACGACCTGATCTCGGCGCTGCTCGCGGCCGAGGTCGACGGCAAGAAGCTGACCGATGAGGACATCGCCGCGTTCTTCTGCCTGATCAGCGTGGCCGGCAACGACACCACCCGCCAGACCACCTCGTTCGCGATGAAGGCGCTGTGCGACTTCCCCGACCAGCGCGAGATCCTCGTCGCCGACTTCGACAACGTCATCGGTACCGCGGTGGACGAGTTCGTGCGCTGGACCTCCCCGGTGATGACTTTCCGCCGCAACGCGCGGGTGGACACCGAGGTCGGCGGTCAGCAGATCCTGGCCGGGGACAAGGTCGTGCTGCTCTACCCGTCGGGGAACCGGGACGAGTCGGTGTTCGCCGACCCGTATGCCTTCGACGTCACGCGCAAGGACAACGACCACGTCGGCTTCGGTGGGGGTGGGGTGCACTACTGCCTGGGCGCGCACGTGGCGAAGGTGCAGCTGCGCTCGATCTTCCGGGAGCTGCTCTTCCGGGTGCCCGACCTGCAGGTGGGGGAGCCGGAGTACCTGGTCTCGAACTTCATCCACGGCATCAAGCGGATGCCCGCCACCTTCACCCCGGCCTGAGCGCCGGACACTCGCCGGACTCAAGGAGACCCACTCATGCCTGGATTCGCCAGCGCCGATGAGATGCACCGCTACATCGGCAGCGTGTTCGAGGACGCCTTGGCCGACCCCGACCTCGGGGACAAGATGGCCGCGACCGGCCTGGTGCTGCGCGTGCACTGCACCGAGCCCGAGTGCGACCTGATCATCGATCTGCCGAACAAGAAGGTGATCGCCGGCACCGACGGGCCCGCCCCGGACGCGACGATGTCGATGAGCACCGAGACCGCCAACGCGTACTGGCAGGGCAAGGTCAACCTGCCCTTCGCCATGGCGCGCGGCAAGGTCAAGGTCGAGGGCCAGCTGACCAAGCTGCTCCAGCTCGCCCCCCTGACCCGCAAGCTCTTCCCCGGCTACGTCGAGCGCCTCAAGGTCGACGGACGCGAGGACCTCGTTGTCAGCTGACCTGGTCGCTCACGTGCAGGCCGAGCTCACCCCGCCACGCACCGACGTCATCACGGACGCCGCCGGTGCCTGGTTCGGTGCGCGCGTGCACCGTCCGACGGCCGATGTCGTCGAGGCGATCCTGCCGACCCCGGCACCGGGGACCGGCGGGTCCGTGTTCGCCCGCATGGTGCAGGGCGTGGACATCGCGGCCGGGGCCAGCGCGAACCTGGTCGTCGACCCCGCGGGAGCGGTGACCGCCGACATCGTGCTGCACGTGCTCGACCCCGACGCTCAGGGTGACCTGGTCTGCCGCGGCTCGATGGTGCGGGCCGGCCGGGCGCACGCCGTCGCCGAGGTGACGGTCGTGGACGCCCGCGGCGAGGTGGTCGGGGTGGCGACGGTGAACCACGGTGTCCGCGAGGGCATTCGCATGTACCTGCACGAGATCGAACCGGGTGGCACCTTCGACCTCGCGCCCTACCGGAAGGCCCCCCTCGGCCCGTTGGCCGAGGTCTTCCACACCGACGGCCAGATCGTTCTGAACGACCGCACCACGAACCCGTGGGGTGTCGGGCAGGGCGCGCTCATGGTGACGCTGGTCGAGCCGGCTGCGACGGAGGCCGGGCTGAGCCACATCGACGACTTCACCGTCCGCTTCATCGCCCCGGCGTCCGTGGGCCCGGTCCGGTTCGTCCGGACCTCGGTCACCGACCGCGCCACGAGCCGTCTGCTCGTCGGCGAGATCCGCGACCTCGGTGCCGATCGCACCGTCTGCCTGATCACCGCCGCCGGTCCCCGTTCCGAAGGAGCCTGACCATGACCGTGACGACGCCTCAGACCGGCGCGCAGACCGGCGCGCAGAGCGACGCGGCGTTCCTCGCCGACTTCGCGGACCGCTGGCTCGCCGCCTGGAACTCGCACGACACCGAGCGGGTGCTCGAGCTGCTCTCGGACGACATCCGCTGGGACGACCGCACCTTCTGGCCCGAGGTCATCGAGGGCAAGGAGGGCGTGCGCGCGTACACGGAGAAGATCTGGGAGGCGATGCCCGACGTGCAGTTCGCCGAGATCGAGCGCTTCTTCGCCCCCGACGCCCGCCGCGGCATCGTGCTCTTCCGTCAAACCGGCTCCGGGCCGGCGAAGCTGAACCCCGAGCGCACGTTCGACGCGCACGGGTGCGACATCTTCCTCGAGTTCCACGGGGACCAGCTGGGTTCGTACCTGTCCGCCTACGACATCGTCCCGATGCTGCAGCAGCTCGGCGGCCTCCCGCCGCGCGAGGGCAAGCTCGGTGGCGCGTACCTGATGAGCCTCGCCCGGGGCGCGCGCGGGAGTGGTGCCTGATGCGCAACCCGCTCGACGACCCGAACCGGCCGGTCTACGACTCCGACCACCGGCTCTTCCGCGACAGCGTCCGGACCTTCCTCAAGCGCTCCGTCGTCCCCTTCGACGAGGAGTGGGAGAGCAAGGGGATCATCGACCGCTCGTTCTACACGGCCGCGGGCGAGGCCGGGCTGCTGCTGTTCGGGACGCCGACCGAGTTCGGTGGCGCCGGGACGAACGACTTCCGTCTCAACGCCATCCTCGGCGAGGAGGCCGCGCGCGCCGGGATGTCGAGCGCGGGGCTGAGCCTCGCGCTGCAGAACGACGTCGTCGGCGCCTACATGCTCGAGCTGACCAACGCCGAGCAGCAGCAGCGCTGGCTGCCGGGCCTGACCTCGGGTGAGCTGGTCGGCGCGATCGCGATGTCCGAGCCGGGCACCGGCAGCGACCTCGCCGGCATCACGACCCGCGCCCGGCGCGAGGGTGACCACTACGTCCTCGACGGTGCGAAGACCTTCATCTCCAGCGGGCAGAACGCCGACCTGGTGATCGTGGTGGCCCGGACCGGCGACCACCCCCACCGCGGGCTCTCGTTGCTGGTCGTCGAGCGCGGGACGCCGGGCTTCGAGCGCGGCCGCAACCTCGACAAGATCGGCCTGCACGGCCAGGACACCAGCGAGCTGTTCTTCTCCGAGGCCCGCGTCCCGGTCGCGAACCTGCTGGGCAACGAGGGGGAGGCCTTCTCCTACCTGGTCAAGAACCTGCCGCAGGAGCGCCTGTCGCTGGCCTGCACGGCGCTCGGAGCGGCCGGTGGCGTGCTGTCGTCCACCTACGACTACGTCACCAACCGCAAGGCGTTCGGGCAGAAGATCGGCAGCTTCCAGAACAGCCGGTTCGTCTTCGCCGAACTGGTCACCGAGCTGACCATCGCCCGCACGTTCCTCGACGACTGCGTCCGGCTGCATGTGGCGGGCGAGCTCTCGGCCGAGCAAGCGGCAATGGCAAAGTACTGGGTCACCGAGCTGCAGGTCCGGACTGCCGACCGCTGCCTGCAGCTGCACGGGGGCTACGGGTACATGCGCGAGTACCCGGTCAGCCGTGCGTTCGTGGACGCCCGCGTCCAGACGATCTACGGCGGGACGAACGAAATCATGCGCGAGATCATCGGCCGCTCGCTGGGCCTGTGAGCGAATAGTGAGGACACATCAGATGCGTTCGCTGCGATCTACGCTGGCGGCCGGGGCCGCGTTGGCGGTGGCGGCCACCGGCGGGCTGGTCCTGCTCTCGTCGCCCGCCCAGGCGGACATCAACTACACCGGTCACGCGGAGGCCTACGGCTTCCGCGCGACGACGACCAACGACGCGATCCCGCTCAACCTGCTGATCGAGGGCGACGCCCCGATCGCGACCGCGGACCTGTCGTCGCTCGGCAACTCGCAGGCTCTCGCGGCCGCGCCGTACCCGGGCACCACCGCCGCGAACACCCCCGGCGCCGTCGGCGGCCTGTTCGGCGTCGCCCTGCCGAACTACCCGGTGGTGGCCCAGGCGAACGCCGGTGACGACCCCGCCGAGTTGAACTTCCCGGGCCTGACGCTGCGCGCCGACGCGGCTCCGACCCGGGCGGCGTCCGTCGCCACGATGGGCAGTGCGGCCACGGGCGCGGAGACCACCGCGATGGTCGACGCCACGCGGGAGAGCACCGAGGGTGTGAAGGCCGAGGGCAAGTCCCGCCTCGAGGCGCTGGCGCTGCTCGACTTCCTCCACATCGGCCGCGTCGAGTCGCGGGCGGTCGCCCTGCTGGACACGTTCGGCAAGCGGACCACCGCGTCCGACCTGCGGATCGACAACATCACCGCGCCGGGCCTGAGCTTCGCGATGCCGGAGAGCACGCCGGCCAAGGTGCCGCTCCCGAACCCCCTGCCGGGCACGCCGCAGCCGCCGACGCTGGAGTTCCCGCCGGTCGCGCTGCCGGGCGGCGGTTCGAGCTACAACGCGCCGGAGCTCGGCTTCCGCAACGGCCAGTTCGTCGTCACCTTCACCGCCGCCGGCGTGCAGCACTCCTCGCCGGTGCCGTTCGAGACCGTGGCCGCAGCCTTTGCGGCCATCGGGGTCGAGGTCACCTACCAGGCCGCGGTGCCGACTCCGAACGGCATCATCGCGCCGTTGCTCTCGTTCCGGACCGAACTGCCGGCGCCGCCGGAGAACCCGCTGGGCGTGAAGAGCTCGACCCCGGTCACCCTCGACCTCGGCCTGACCGCCGCGTCGATCGACGGCTCGGCCCTCGACGGGGCGGGAATGCCGATCAGCGGGGGAACTGACGCCACCTCAGGTGCTGCGGGTGGCGCGCTGCCGGACGGCATCGACGGCGCCGCGAACCCCGGTCTACTGCCGGGCACCGACCTCGGGGCCGTCCCGGGCGCCCTGCCCGGCACCGCTCCGGGCGTCGCGCCCGTCGGGGCGCCGAGCCCCGTCCAGCTCGCCGGTGGTCCGGGCATCGGGGGAGCGGGTTCGCCCTTCACCGACCTGTACGTCGTGTTCGTCGTGGTCGCGGCGGTCGTGCTCCTCGGGGCACCGCTCGTGACCGTCGTGGGATCGAAGATCGTGGGATCGAGGTAGTGATGGAGCTCCTGACGTGGCTGCGGACGCAGTGGGACCGGGCCGGGGCGGTCGCTCTGGCGCTGCTCGGCCTGCTCGCGCTCGGTCTGGGCTGGCTGGGTGCCAGTGACACCCCGCACCTGGCCATCCAGATCCCGTACTTCATCTCCGGCGGGCTGACCGGCATCTTCCTGGTCGGCTCGGCGGCCGCGCTGTGGCTGTCCGCGGACATGCGGGATGAGTGGCGGGAGCTGCGGCGCCTGCGGGTGTTGCTGGAGGAGGAGCGGGCGGAGCGCCTGGCCGCCAGCAACGGCATGACCGCGGCGCCGGGGGTGCGCGAGTCCGCGGACCGTTCCGAGCTGTCGGTGGGGCGGTCCCGTTGAACGAGCGCTATGCGCTCCCGGCCGAACCGCGTGATTCGTACCTGGGCACGGGGCTGTGGGGTCGGCGCGACCTGACGCTGCTGCTGGTGCCGTACGCCCTGGGCGCGGTGGGTCTCGTCGTGGCCTGGTACGGCAGCGCGAAGGAGGCGGACTGGCGCGACGACGCGCGCTGGCTCGTCACGGGCACCGGGTCGGTGACCCTGGCCGGTCTCGGGCTGTTGCTCTGGCTCGTTGCCGGCAAGCTGCGCATCGTCGCGGCCGAGCGCGCGGTCCGCACCGGTCTGCTCGAGCGCCGGGAGTCTCGCGCCGAGCGCACTGCGACGCAGGTCCTGCCGGACAGCAACTACGTCACCTGGCCGGGTTCGCGCCGGTTCCACCGGCCGTCCTGCCTGCTGATGTCGGGCAAGGAGGTCGTCGCGGCGACCGACCTGGCTGACCTCGGGGCGTGCGGGGTGTGTGAACCGTGAGCGAACGAAGTGAGCGAACCATCAACACCGAAGGCGGCCCCGCGAGGACGAAGTCCGTGGCGGTGACGCCGTGAGCGAGTACATCCCGTTCCTCGTCTTCGGGGTCACGACCGGTGCGATCTACGGCCTGTCGGCGATGGGCCTGGTGCTCACGTACAAGACGTCGGGTCTGTTCAACTTCGGCCACGGCACGCTGTCCGCGCTGGCGGCCTACCTCTTCTACTCCGCGCACGACCAGGCGGACATGCCGTCGTGGCTCGCGGCGATTCTCGCCGTCGGTGTCTTCGGTGTGCTCGGTGGTCTGGTCTTCGAGCGGTTCGCCGCCGCGCTCGCCGGAGTCTCGATCACGTACCGGATCGTCGGCACCGTCGCGCTGCTCGTCGGTCTGCGTGCGCTGATCGCGCTGATCTGGGGCGGCGCGTCGCGGGACTTCTCCTCGTTCCTCCCGCAGGAGGAGATGTTCACGGTCTCCGGGGTCGGGGTCACCGCGCAGCAGGTCATCATCGTGGCCTTCGGCACCGCGGCCGCGGTGGGACTGTTCCTGTTCTTCCGCCTCACCCGACTCGGTGTGGCCATGCGCGCCGTCGTCGACGACCCGAGCCTGCTCGCGATGGCCGGGGCTCGGCCCTCGCGGGTGCGCCGCGCGGCGTGGATCATCGGCACGACCTTCACCGCTGCGTCCGGTGTGCTGTTCGCCGAGGTGCAGCGTCAGGTGCAGGTCGACGTGCTGACGCTGCTCATCGTCCAGGCCTTCGGTGCCGCCGCCATCGCGCGCTTCTCGTCCCTGCCGCTCGCGTTCGTCGGTGGTATCGCCGTCGGCATCGTGCAGAAGCTGGTCTCCAAGGAGGCCGGCACCACGACGTGGCTGCAGGGCCTCGACCTGAACGTGCCGTTCCTGGTCCTGCTCGCGATCCTGATCTTCGCCCGGAAGGGGAGCCTGGCCGAGATCGGCCGGGACGTGAAGGCCCGCGCGATCGGTCCGAGCCGGTTCACCCCGGCCCAGCAGGGGATCGGGTACGGCGTCGGTGTCGTCGCGCTGGCCCTGTTGCCGGCGTTCGTCGGGACCCGCCTGCCGCTGTGGAACACCGCGCTCGCGCTGGTGTGCCTGTTCCTCTCGCTCAGCCTGCTGGTGCGGCTGTCGGGTCAGATCTCGCTGTGCCAGTTCGGCTTCGCGGCCATCGGCGCGGCAGGTTTTGGCCGGATGCTGGAGCAGGGGCTGCCGTGGGGCTTCGCGCTCGTCGTGTCCGCGATCGTCACCGGCGCGGTCGGTGCGCTGATCGCGATCCCGGCGATCCGCCTGTCCGGGCTCTACCTCGGCCTGGCCACGCTTGGCTTCGGGATCATGCTCGACCAGTTCTTCTACACGAAGGACTTCATGTTCGGGCTCTCGCAGCAACTGGCGACGCCGCGGCCGTCCGGGTTCACCTCGGACAAGGAGTACTTCTATCTGCTGCTGGCGTTCGCGGTCGCGGGTTCGATCGTCGTCCTGCTCGTCGAGCGGAGCCGGTTGGGCCGCCTCCTGCGTGCGCTCGCCGACGCCCCGATCGCGCTGAGCACGCTCGGTGCCGACCTGCGCATCACGCTCGTCATCATCTTCACGATGTCGGCGTCAATGGCCGGGATCAGCGGTGCGCTGTTCGCCGGACTGTTCGGCCGCGTCGGTGGATTCAGCTTCCCGGCGATCCAGTCGCTGCTGGTGCTGGCCGTGCTGTTCGTGGCGGGTGCCCGCCTGATCATCCCGGCCTTCGTCGCCCCGGTGCTGCTGTTCGTCCTGCCGGGCTACATCGAGAACAACGACGCGTTCCTGGTTCTGCAGATCGGGTTCGGCGTCATCGCGTTCGCGGTCGCGGCGCTCTCGTCCACGGACGTCGGAGCCCGCGTCGCGGCCGTCACCGACACCGACCGGAAGGTCGGACCCACCGACCGCCGGTTCAACACCCCCGCGGGCGAGGGGCAACGCCGCAAGCCCGCCCTCGCCTCGCACTGAGCATGTCGATCCAGGGAGACCCCATGACTACTGCACGACGGACCACACGGAGGCGCCTCGCCCGGGCGGGCGCCGCCACGCTGCTCGTCGGTGCCGTGGTGCTGACCAGTGGCTGCGGAACCCGCACGCCGATCGCCGAGATCGTCGCCGCGGAGGGCCGCGCGCCGGCCACGACCGGCGTCGACACGGGCCTGCCGGCCGACTCCGGTGACGTCGCCGCCCCCGGCGCCGTCGACCCGGGCGTTCCCGACCCCGGTGCCGTCGTCGACAGCGGGACCGCGCCGGGCGTGACCGCGCCGGGTGCGGGGACCGCGACCACCGCGCCGGACGCCAAGCCCGCCGCGGGTGCGGGCCAGGGTGCGAAGCCGGCGGCCGGTGGCGGCGCGGCGACCCAGAGTCAGACGTGCACGAAGGCGCTGGAGCCGATCCGCATCGGCCAGGTCGGCGGGTGGACCGGCATCGTCGGCAACATCCTGTCCCCGAGCCGCCTCGCCATGCAGGTGTGGGTGAAGGACATCAACGCCCGCGGTGGCATCGCGTGCCACCCGGTGCAGCTGTTCCAGGCCGACGACGGCTCCGACCCCTCGCGCGCTGCGGCCGCGGTCCAGGACCTCGTGCAGAACAAGAAGGTCGTCGCGCTCGTCGGCAGCCAGGCGCCGGTGTCGATCTCCGGCTTCGCGGCGAAGGTCAACCAGCTCAAGATCCCGGCCGTCGGCGGCGACCTGATCAACTTCGAGTGGAACCGGACGCCCTACATGTTCCCGCAGGGCGGTGACCTCGACGGCGACGTGCTCGGCGCCATCAAGGTCCAGGCCGACCGTGGGTTCAAGAAGGTCGCGACGATCTACTGCGTCGAGGCGAAGCCGTGCACCGACGCCGTCGGCGTCATCGACCGCGGCAAGGACAAGATCGGGATCACCGAGGTCTACAAGACCCAGGTCTCGATCACCTCGACCGACTACTCGGCGCAGTGCCAGGCCGCGAAGAACGCCGGCGCGGACCAGCTCCTGCTCGCGATCGACGCCTCGGCGATCAGCCGTCTCGTCCGTTCCTGCAAGGCGCTGAACTACACGCCGGCCCTCTCCACCTCGCCGATCGCCGTCGGTGGTTCGGTGACGAGCGACAAGAACGTCCAGGAGGTCACCCTCGCGGTCGGCTCCGCCACCGCGCCGTGGACCGAGAAGTCGACGCCGGCGCAGAAGCGCTACCACGAGGCGTTCGCGCGGTACGCGCCCGGCGTGGCGCCCGACGGTGCGAGCAACGTGGCGTGGGTCAGCGGTGAGCTCTTCGCCAAGGCGATCTCGAACCTCGGCGCCGAGGCGTCCGGCCCGATCACGACCGAGCTCGTGCTCAGGGGTCTCGGCACGATCAAGAAGGACAACCTCGGCGGTCTCACCATCCCGCTGACCTTCAAGTACGGGCAGGACAGTGCGGGTGCGTACCCGTGCTGGTTCCCCGTGCTGCTCACCACCAAGGGCTGGCAGGCGCCGCAGGGCAACAAGGCGTCCTGCCTCTGACCCCGGGCGTCCGCCCCACCGATCTGCCGATTCGCGAGGAGTAGTTGATGACGGGCCTGTTCTACCCCGGTGCGCACGTCGCCGAGAATCCGGACCAGCCGGCGGTCGTGATGGCCGGTTCCGGGGAGCAGCTGACGTTTGCTCAGCTGGATGCGTCCGCGCACGAGATCGCGCTGGCGCTCCGCGAGCTGGGCCTGGCGGTCCGCGACCACGTGGTCGTGTGGATGGAGAACCGCCTCGAGTTCCTCCAGGTGGCGTGGGGCACCCACTACGCCGGGTTGAACTACACGTTCCTTTCGACGCGGCTGACTCCCGACGAGGCGGCGTACATCGTCTCCGACTCCGGGGCACGGGTCCTGATCGTCTCGTCCGGTCTCGACGCCGACCGCGTCGCGAAGACCCGCGAGCTGGTCGGCCGCGAACTCCAGGTCGTGGTCGTCGGCGGTGAGACGAACGGCTGGCCGGCGCTGGCGGACCTCGCGGCCAAGCACGCGGGGGAGCGGCTCGTCGACCCACTGGAGGGCAGCGACCTCACGTACTCGTCCGGGACGACCGGACGGCCGAAGGGCGTGCTGCGTCCGTTCACCGGTCAGCCGCTGGGCACGACGCTGGTACCGGGCCGGATGGGCAAGGCGCTCCTCGGGATGGGCCCGGACACCGTCTACCTGTCGCCGGCGCCGATGTACCACACGGCACCGCTGCGCTGGTGCATGGACGTGATCGCGCTCGGCGGCACCGCCGTGATCATGGAGAAGTTCGACGCGGAAGGTGTGCTGGCCGCGGTCGAGAAGTATCAGGTGACGCACGCTCAGTTCGTGCCGACGATGTTCACGCGGATGCTCCGGCTGCCGGAGGACGTGCGCTCGCGCTACGACCTGTCGAGTCTGAAGGCCGCCATGCACGCGGCGGCGCCGTGTCCGCGGCCGGTCAAGGCGGCGATGCTCGACTGGTGGGGCCCGATCGTCCACGAGTACTACGGCGGGACCGAGGGCGCGGGCCTGTGCTGGGTCACGCCGCAGGAGTGGCTGGCGCGTCCCGGCACCGTCGGTCGCGCGGTGCTCGGCCGCGTCGAGATCGTCGGGCCCGAGGGTGAGGTCCTGGGTCCGAACGAGGACGGTCTCGTCTACTTCGCCGAGGGCAACACGTTCGCCTACCACAACGACCCGGACAAGACCGCGCAGGCGGTGCGGTCCGACGGCGCCTCGACGATGGGCGACATCGGCCACCTGGACGACGAGGGCTACCTGTTCCTCACCGACCGGGCGTCGAACATGATCATCACCGGCGGGGTCAACGTGTACCCGCAGGAGGCGGAGAACCTGCTCGCCACGCACCCGAAGGTCGCGGACGTCGCGGTCATCGGTGTCCCGAACCAGGAGTTCGGCGAGGAGGTCAAGGCCGTCGTCCAGCTCGCGCCGGGCGTCGAGCCGTCGCCGGAGGTGGCCGAGGAGCTCGTCGCGTTCTGCCGTGCCTCGCTCGCCGACGTCAAGTGCCCGCGCAGCGTCGACTTCCGTCCCGAGCTGCCGCGCGAGCCGACGGGCAAGCTGCTCAAGCGCCTGATCCGCGACGAGTACTGGGCCGGCGCGGGCACCCGGATCTGACGGCTTTTCAAGACGGGAGCGACGCGATGCTGGTCCTGCGTGACCTCACCGCCGGGTACGGCGCCACCACGGTGCTGCGCAAGGTGAACCTGATCGTCCCGCCCGGGTCGGTCGTCGCCCTGCTCGGCCCGAACGGGGCCGGCAAGACGACGCTGCTCCGCGCCGCGAGCGGTCTGCTGACCCCGAAGTCGGGGTCGGTCCTGATCGACGGGCACGACGTCACCGGCGCGGACCCGGACCGCCTGATGCGCCGCGGGGTCTGCCACATCCCCGAGGGTCGCGGGGTCTTCCGCAGCCTGACGGTGCGGGAGAACCTCGTGACGTTCAGCCGCCCGGGGGAGGAGGAGAAGGCGATCTCCTCCGCCGTCGAGGCGTTCCCCCGTCTCGGCGAGCGCATCAACCAGGTCGCCGGAACCATGAGCGGCGGCGAGCAGCAGATGCTCGCCCTCGCGCGCGCCTACGTCCAGAAGCCTCGCTTCGTCCTCCTCGACGAGGTCAGCATGGGCCTGGCCCCGAAGATCGTCGACGAGGTCTTCGAGTTCCTCGCGCTCCTGGCGAACCGCGGCGCCGCGCTCCTGCTCGTCGAGCAGTACGTCGCCCGCGCCCTCGACGTCGCGGACTACGTCTATCTGCTGAACAAGGGCGAGGTCGCGTTTGCCGGCGAACCCGACGAACTCGACGCCGACGCCCTCGCCGAGCAGTACGTCGGCTCCGCCGCCCACTGACGCGTTGAACAAGGGGTGACACCCCTTACTCCGCAGTAAGGGGTGACGCTCCTATGTCCCGTCAAGCCGGGTTGGGGCCTGCTTCGAGGAGTCGGTAG
>NZ_BAAAHE010000012.1:48367-50870 GCF_039525035.1 Sporichthya brevicatena | reverse complement strand
CCGGCCGGGCCAGTGAAGGTGGCCTCAGCCGGTGAAGCTGCGTCGTCCACAGGGCGCACACCCCCGAAGTTGTCCACAGATTCGGACGGCGTCGATCCGGAACGCCCGGATCGGGGTCAGTCTTCGCTGCCATGGACACCCGGCATGCGCTGATCTTCGAGTTGGCGGCGACCCAGCAGCACGTGGTCTCGGCGGCGGACGTTGCGCTCTGCGGAGTGGACGACGCGGAGGTGGACCGGCTCTGCCGACGCGGGGACTGGACGCGTCTTCGCCGTGGCCTGTACCACCCGCAGCCGCCGCCGAGCGACGCTGACGTGCGGCTCCGGCTCGACTGCGCGGCGGCGATCCGGGCCCTCGACATCAAGGACGCCGCGATCGCGCACGTGTCGGCCGGCCGGCTGTGGGGCGCCAAATGGCGCACCGATCCGGAGGACGATCGGATCTGGGTCGCCTGCGATGTTCCGAAGAAGCCCCGGTACTACCCGGGCCTGCGGATCCTGCCGGCCGGACTCCCGGACGAGCACGTGACGTTGCTCGAGGGTCTGCCGGTCAGCACCCCGGCGCGTACCGCGGTCGACCTCGCGCGGCATCTGCACTTCGAGCCGGGCCTCGTCGCGGTCGAGTCGCTGCGGTTCCAGCACAAGATCAGCGACGCCCAGCTGGCGGCGGTGCTCGAGGAGTGTCGCGGGTGGCCCCACATCCGGCGGGCTCGTCGGACCATCGAGTTCTCCACCGACCTCTCGGAGTCCCCGCTCGAGTCGGACACTCGCCTCGCCTTCCTGCGAGCGATGGTGCCGCCCTACCGCCAGCAGGTGGAGGTCGTGGACGCCCTCGGGGTGAAGCGGCGCCTCGACTTCCTGTTTGGCCTTCGCGCCGGGGTGGAGACGGACGGGCGCCTCAAGTACTCCTCGCCGGAGGATCTGTGGCGCGAGAAGAAGCGCCAGGACGCCCTTCTCGAGGTCGGGTTCCCGCTCCTTCGCCTGACCGCGGCCGACATCTACGGCGACCCGCGGATGCTCAACCGGCGGATCATCGATCACATGATTCGCACCGGCGACTGGATCGAGGGCGTCGGACCCGCTCATCGCTGACGCCACTGCCGCTTCACTGGCTGAGGCATCGGAGCTGCGCGCCGCGGAGGTGTGGCTTCACTGGCTGGGGCCGTCTTCACCGGCCCGGCGCGGCTGGTGGAGGAGGGGTTCAGCTGGTGAAGGCGTCGGGGTGGCTGGTGAAGCGGGCGCGGGGTCAGCGGAGGGCGAGGGCGGTCTGCATCCGGGTCACCATCTCGGTGACGAGGGGGCGGGAGGTGCCGAAGTTCAGGCGGACGAAGCCGTCGCCGCCGGGGCCGAAGGCGGAGCCGTCGTTGAAGGCGACGCGTCCGCGGTCGAGGAAGGTCTGCTGGGGGGAGGGCAGGCGGAGGGCGCGGCAGTCGAGCCAGGCGAGGTAGGTCCCCTCGTGGGGTGCCCAGGCGATCTCTGGCAGCCGCTCCGTCAGCTGCGTGCGCAGGTGGTCGCGCACCGTCTGAAGGTGCGTCACCAATGCGGCCAGCCAGGGATCTCCGAACCGGTACGCGGCGACGGAGGCCTCGATGCCGAGGATTCCGGCGGGGCCGCGGTGGCGGTAGGAGATCGCGGCGAAGGCCTTCGCGTCCTCCGGGTTGCCGATCACCGCGACGGCGGCGCCGAGGCCGGCGAGGTTGAACGACTTGCTCGCGGAGTGCAGCGTCAGCGTCCGGCGGGCCACGTCCTCGCCCAGGGTCGCGAAGGGCACGAACGTCGCGGGGGAGAAGGTCAGCGGGGCGTGGATCTCGTCGGAGACGACGCGGACGTCGTACCGCTCCGCGAGCTCGGCCACCGCCCGCAGCGTCGCCTCCGGGTACACCCGTCCCACCGGGTTGTGCGGGTTGCAGAGCAGCAGCATCCGGTGGCCGGCGGAGAACGCACTCGCCAGGCCGTCGAGGTCGAGTTCCCATCCGGCCGTGCTCGGCAGCACCGGCACTGCCACCATGCGGCGGCCGAGTTCGGCGATCGCGTGCAGGAACGGGTAGTACACCGGCGTCGTGACGACGACGCCGTCACCGGGCGCGGTGAAGGTCTCGATCCACAGCTCGATCCCGCGCATCGTGTCGCGCAGCAGGTACACCTGCGCCGGATCGACCTCCCACGACCAGTGCCGGGACGCGAAGCCGCAGAACGCCTCGGTCAGGTCCGGCGCGACGAGGTCGACGGCGTAGCCGAGGTCGCCCCGCTCGACCGCCGCCTCGATCGCGGCGGCCACCGGCGCGGCGGTTCCGAAGTCCATCTCCGCCACCCAGGCGGGCAGCACGTCCGGCGGGTAGGACCGCCACTTCGTGCTGTGCCGCTCGTGCAGCACCGCGAGGTCGAGGGCGTCGAAGCCGTACCGGTCGGCGGGGGAGGTCACCCCTCCGATTCTGCCTCGCCGCGATCAGGCGCCGGGATTCTCGTCGACCACCAGCTCGTCTGTAATGCCCCCAGCGCCGGAT
>NZ_BAAAHE010000012.1:10227-48328 GCF_039525035.1 Sporichthya brevicatena | reverse complement strand
CCCGAATCTGGTCGCCCGCGCATTACAGGCGCCGCTCCACTCAGTAATGAGCACCGGGGGAGCGGTGCCGGACGGGTGGGTGAGTGGGTGGGTCGGAGAGGGACGGCAGGGGTGGTTACAGCGGGATCATGTTGACGATCGCGGCGAGCTCGGGCGGGAGGCCGAGGAAGTACCCCAGCTGACCCTGCTGCAGGGAGCGGTTGACGACCGAGGGCTCGGGGAACGGCGTGCGCTCGCAGCTGACGTCCGCCCCGTTGCCCGCGGCCCGGGTCGGGAGCGTGCCGTTCAGCAGGTACGCGGTCACGACGTCGTCGACGCACTTGTTGCCGCTGTAGACGGCCGCGTGCGTGGTGGCGCCGACCTCCAGAACCATCGCCGAGCTCGGGAACTCCTTCTTGACCGACTCCGCGCCCTCGTAGGGGGTCGCGCCGTCGAGGCTCTGCTGCACGAGCAGGAACGGCACCGAGACCTTCGCCCCGTCGACCGGCGGGACCTTGCCGGCCTTGGCCGGCCACCACGTGCAGGGGGCGGAGAACCAGAAGCTGCTCCAGGTGCTCTCCGGTGCGGTCTTCGAGAGCGCGAACGCGTCCTTGCGGATGCGGTCGTAGCTGCGCGGGAACTTGCCGTCGGTGCACAGGGTCGCGTTGAACGCGGCGTACCCGTTGTCGTCGGCCGGGCTGCCGAGGATCTCGTAGACGCGGGTGAGGAACGAGAAGTCGCCCTCGTGCGCGTCCGCGACGGCGGCGGTGATCGGCACCCAGAGCTGCTCGGCGTAGGCGCCGGTGAAGAACACGTCGGCGAGCTCGGACGGGCCGATCGTCCCGACCGGCGCCGAGGTCAGCTTGGCGCGCATCTCCTGATACGTCTTCAGCACCTCGGCGCGGGTGGACCCGAGGCCGTAGGTCGAGTTGCGCTGCGCGATCCAGTCGAACCAGATGTCGAGCACCTTCTGGAAGGCCTCGGTCTGCGCCTTGCCGCCGTCGGCGTAACCGCCGTAGTTGTGCGGGTCGACCATGCCGGCGAGGACCATCTTCGCGACGCGGTTCGGGTACCGCGTCGAGTAGGTCTGGCCGAGGAACGTGCCGTAGGAGAAGCCGAAGAAGTTGATCTTCTCCGCGCCGAGCGCCGCGCGCAGCGCGTCCATGTCCTTGATCGTGTCGATCGTCTTGACGTGGTCGAGCAGCTTGCCGTTCTTCTCCTTGCACGCGGCGGCGTACGCCTTGGTGCGCTCGATCCAGGCCACCTCGTTCGCCGCCTTGCGCGACTCGACCGGGGTGTAGGCGGGGCGCGGGCCGGCGGCGTAGTCCTTGACGCACGACAGCGCGGGCTTGCTCGACCCGACGCCGCGGGGGTCGAAGCCGATCAGGTCGAACTGGGCCGAGACCTCCGCGGGCATCATCTGCTTGAGGTACGCGGAGAAGCCGAGACCGGAACCACCGGGACCGCCGGGGTTGATCAGCATCGGGCCCTGCGACTTGCCGGTGGCCTTGACGCGGGAGACCGCGATCTGAATCTTCTCGCCGCTGGGCTTCGACCAGTCGAGCGGGACGGAGAGGAACCCGCACTCGGCGTTCGCGGCGGCGAGACTCTCGTCGCTGCAGGCGGACCAACTGATGGTCTCCGCCGCGGAGGCGACGGGATTGCCGGCCGTGGCGGCGACGACACCGGCGACCAGGCTTCCGGCGGCGAGGCTGGCGAGGAATGTGCGCATGAGGACCTCTTGTTCTCGGGCGGCGAATCAGCTGGCGCGGGACGGGAGAAGGCCGATGATCTTGTCGAACAGGGACTGATCCCGGGGCTGGGGGTCGGGGGCAGGCAGGGACGAGTCGACGTCGAACGGCAGCAGCCCGGGCTCGGGGCCGGCGCCCCGGGGGCACATGACGTCCGCGGCGTCGCCGGCCGAACGGGCCGGCAGTTTGCCGGTCAGCAGGTAGTCGGCGATCCGCTTGTCGATGCACGGGTTCCCGCCGAGGACCGCGCCGGAATGCGTGGTCGCGTCCTTCTCGGCGACCAGGACGGCCTTCGGGAACAGGCGGCGGACCTCGAGCGCCCCGGCGTACGGGGTGGCGCCGTCGAGCGTCGCGTTCAGCAGGAGGATCGGCGGAGCCTTCGAGCCGTCGATCTTCACGGCCGTCCCCGGCTTGGCCGGCCAGTACAGGCAGGGTGTGTTGAACCAGACGTTGCTCCACGTCAGGATCGGCGCCGTCTTCGCGACCTGAAAGGCGTCCTTGCGCCAGGTCGCGTACGCCGTCGGCCACGGGGTGTCCGTGCACTGCACGGCGTTGTAGACGGCGAAGAGGTTGTCGTCCGGGTCCAGTGACGCCTGAAACGCCGACTTGGCCGGCCCGATGTCGCGCCGCAGCACCCAGGCCGCGAGCGCGTGCGCCGTGTCGGCCCACAACGACTCCGCGTACATCGCCCGGACGAAGGCGTCGGTGAACTCGTTCGCACCGATGCCGTCGTGCCGGACGTCGCGCAGCTCCTTGATGACGCCGAGGTACTTGCTGCGCACCGCGTCGGCGGTCGTGCCGAGCTTGTAGGTCGAGTTGTTCCGGGCGACCCAGGCGAAGAACCGGTCGGCGACCTTCTCGAACGCGCGGTTCTGGTTGAGCTGCGAGCTGTACCAGATGCCCTTGGGGTTCACGTTGCCGTCGAAGATCATGCGGCGCACCCGGTCCGGGTACATCGTCGCGTAGACCTGGCCGAGGTACGTGCCGTAGGAGAACCCGAGGTAGTTGATCTTGTCGGCGCCGAGCGCCGCACGCAGCGCGTCCATGTCCCGCACCGTGTCGACGGTGCGCATGTGCTCCAGCAGTTCACCGTGCTTCTTGCCGCACGCCTCGGCGTACCGCTTCGAGCGCTTCAGCCACGCCTTCTCACTCGCCGTCGTGGTCTTGCCGGCCTTCGCGGGCACGTACGGCGGGCGCTTGCCCTCGGCGTAGTTGCTGACGCAGGACAACGCCGGCTGCGAGTCGCCGACCCCGCGGGGGTCGAAGCCGATCCAGTCGTAGGCCTCGCCACTGCGGTTGGGCAGCAGGTCCTTGAGGCCGGAGTAGGCGAGGCCGGAGCCGCCGGGGCCGCCGGGGTTCACGAGCATGACGCCCTGGTACTTCGCCGCCGGGACGCGCGACTTGGTCCGCGACACCGCGAGCTTGATCTTCTTGCCGTTCGGCTTCGACCAGTCCATCGGCACCGTCAGGTAGCCGCACTCGGTGGCGCGGCCGCCCATGCCCAACTGCTCGCAGCTGACCCAGTCGAGCTTGCCGGCGCCGGCGGCGGCCGGCGCCGCCTCGCTCGCCCCCGCGGTCCCGACCGGCAGCAGTGCGATCAGTGACGCACCGACCACCCCGGCCGCCCCGGCGACGCCGGGAACGACCGTGCGCTTCATAGCGACCCCCTGTGACTGGTCCTCAGCTCCGGTGGCGTCATCGGCGGTGCGCCACCGGGATCTGGAGGAGCAAGGTGTTGAACGGCTCCGGCGCGAACCCGTCGAAGAAGGCCCCCGCGGCCTGGCCCCGGAACAGCAGTGACGGCTCGGGCAGCGGCTTGCGGGCGCACTCGGCGTCCGGACCCTCGCCCGCCGCGCGCGCCGGGAGCGTCCCGTCGCGCAGGTAGTCGGTGACGTACGCGGTGACGCACGCATTGCCGTTGAGGCCGACGCCGTGCGTCATGCCGCCGACGTCGGAGATCAGGACCGAGGTCGGGAACTCCTGACGGACCCTCAGGGCGTTGGCGAAGGGCGTCGGCGCGTCCCGGGTGGCGTTGAGCAGCAGGATCGGGACGGAGATCTTCGACCCGTCGACCACCGGCGGCTTCGCGGACTTGACCGGCCAGAACGCACACGGCCCGGAGAACCAGAAGCTGCCCCAGGTGCCGAAGCGGAACTCCTTCGCGAGGCCGATCGCGTCGTTGCGCATCTTCGTGTAGTTGCGCGGCCAGTGGCCGTCGGTGCACAGCGTGGCGTTGAACGCCGCGAACATGTTGTCGTCGCCGACGCCGGAGAGCACGTCGTAGAGGAACTCCATGCGGGAGTGGTCGCCGGTCTCCCACAGCGCCCACCCGTCGGCGAGCGTCGGCCACAGGCTCTCCGCGTAGCCGGCGACGAGGAAGACGTCCTGCCACTCGGCCGACCCGATGGTGCCGACCGGAGACTTCCGCAGGTCGGCCAACCGTGCGTAGTAGGCCTCGGTGACCGCCTCCGCCGTCGTGCCGAGGTTGAACTGGACCGCGTGCGCGGCGATCCAGGCGAAGAACTCACCGGCCGTGTACTCGAAGCCCTCGATCTGCCCGCGGCCCGCGTCGCCGTAGCCGGGGTAGTCCGGCGCGACGTTGCTGTCGAGCACCATCCGGCGGACCCGTTCCGGGAACGTCGACGCGTACGCCTGCCCGAGGAAGGTGCCGTAGGAGATGCCGTAGTAGTTGATCTGCTGCTCGCCGAGCGCCTGCCGGATCGCGTCCATGTCGCGCACGGTGTCCATCGAGCGCAGGTGGGAGAGGATCTCGCCGTTCTGGTCGGCGCACGCCTGCGCGTACTTCTTCGTCCGGGCGACCCAGGCCGCCTCGTTGCCGGTGACCTTCGTCAGGTCGGCGGGCTCGTAGGCCGGGCGCGGTCCCTTGAAGAAGGACGCGTCGCAGGAGACGGCAGGCTTGCTCGCCCCGACACCGCGGGGGTCGAAACCGATCCAGTCGTACTGCCGGCCGACGCCGTCGGGCACCCGCTCGGGGTAGATCGCCGGGAACTCCAGGCCGGAGCCGCCGGGCCCGCCGGGGTTGATCAGCAGGACGCCCTGGCGCTTCTCCGTGGCCCGCAGGCGGGAGACCGCGATCTCGATCTTCTGGCCGGCGGGCTTCGACCAGTCCAGGGGCACCGGGACGAATCCGCACTCGGCGCCGACGCCGGTCAGCGCGGCCGACTCGCAGGCTCCCCAGGTGATCGCGGCGGCGGGGCGGGCCACGCCGGTGGCGTCGGCGCGGGCGGCCGGGGAGGTGGCCACGCCGAGCGCGGCCGCGCCGCTGACGGCGACCATCCCGGCGGTCGCGACCGCCACCAGAGCCCGCACGGGCAACCACCTCGCTAGCCCGGACCGGGGGCCGGGATTGACGCATCCTAAATGCGGCACCTTGGAGCGGTCCGGGACATGACCGAAAACTGTGGACAACCCGTCGAAGTGCTGGTCAGAGGCGGTTTTGCAGGTCCGGGCCGGGCCCGGCGACGAGCGTGAGCGCCGCGAGTGCGCTCACCGTTCCCCGCCGCACGGTGATCACGCCCGGGGGAGCGGCGTCCGGGAGCAACGGACGTCGGCCCCGGACCCGCTGGTCCGGCGGGGGAGCGTCCCGTCCCGCAGGTAGCGGATCACGCGGCGGTCGACGCAGTCGTTGCCGTTGAGGCTGTCCGAGTGGGTGGTGCTCCCGACCTGCGCGACGAGCGCGGAGCGCGGGAACTGCCGCCGCGCGTACAGCGCGCCGGAGAACGGCGTCGCGCCGTCGAGCGTCGTGGAGACGATGAGCAGCGACGGCGTCCGCGAGCCGTCGATCGAGACCGGCACCCCGGCCGGGGCCTTCCAGTACAGGCAGGGCGCGTTGAACCAGACGTTGCCCCAGGTCTCGAACTTCGCCTTCTTCGCAGTCGCGAAGGCGTCGCGGCGCCAGCGCGCGTAGTCCTTCGGCCACGCGACGTCGGTGCACTGGACGGCGAGATACATGCCGTAGCCGTTGTCGAAGTCGGCGATGTCGTTGGCGTAGCGGGAGCGGATCGCCGCCGTGCTCCCGCGTTCCCAGGACGCCCACGCGCTCGCGATCGCCCGCCAGGTGTACTGCGAGTACCCGGCGGTGAGGAAGACGTCGTTCCACTCGGCCGGCCCGATCGGACCCTTCTGACGTCGCGTCAGCGCGCGCTCCTCGCGGTAGTACCGCGTGCGGACCTGCTTCGTCGTCGACCCGAGCCGGTACGTGCGGTGGTTCTTCGCCACCCAAGCCCAGAAGCGGTTCATCGCCTTCTCGAACGCCCGGTCCTGGGCGAGCTGGCCGGCGTACCAGACGTTGCGCGGGTCGACGACGCCGTCGAAGACCAGCCGCCGCGTGCGGGCCGGGAACAGCGTCGCGTAGACCTGGCCGAGGTAGGTCCCGTAGGAGAAGCCGTAGTAGTTGATGCGCTCGGCACCCAGGGCCCGCCGGAGCAGGTCGAGGTCACGGGCGACGTCCTCGGTCCGCAGGAACGGGAGCAGATTGGGGTACCGGTCGGCGCACGCCTGGGCGTACGACTTCGACCGCGTCAGCCACTTCCGCTCGTTCGCGCTCGGCGGCTTCGCCGGACCGGACGACGGCCGGTACGCCGGGCGCGGCCCCTTGGCGTAGTTCGCCTTGCACCGCAGCGACGGTGAACTCGCGCCGACCCCGCGGGGGTCGAAGCCGACGATGTCGTAGGTGCTGCGCACCGAGCGCGGCAGGTCGCGGTAGAGGTACGCCGACCAGTGCAGCCCGCGCCCACCCGGCCCGCCCGGGTTCACCAGCAGCGGGCCCTGACGTTTCGACGTCGGCGCGGTGGCGCGGATCCGCGACACCGCGATCTTGATGTGTCGGCCGCCCGGGTCCGCGTGGTTCAGCGGGACGGCGAGCATGCCGCACTGCGCCCCGACCGCCCGCAGCCGCGCCTGGCCGCACCGCTTCCAGGAGATCGACGGCGCCGCGGCCACGGTGGCGTCCGCCGCCGGAGCCGGTTCGGCGTCGGCCGGGCCCGGCACCGCCAGCCCGGTGGCGACGAGCGCGAGCAGCGGGACGGTGACGAACGCGGCGCGGCGGCTCATGCGTCCGGAGTCTCGCAGACGTCCCCGCCGGCGACCTAGCGCGCGAGCCTCAGACGGCGGGCTCGGTGGTCAGGCGGAGCGTCCGCCGGCGCTGGTTGTGCACCCCGTCGACGGTGAGCACGACCAGCGCGACCCACACCAGCACGAACCCGGCCAACCGCTCGGGCGGGAGCGGCTCGTCGTTGATCAGGACGCCGATTCCGAACTGCAGCGTCGGCGCGAGGTACTGAAGCATCCCGAGCGTCGTGAGCGGGACGCGGCTCGCGGCGCCCGCGAAGAGCAGCAGCGGCGCGAGCGTGGCGATGCCGGCGCAGGCCATCAGCAGCGCGTGGCCGGTCCCGGCGTGCCCGAACTCGGCGTCGCCGGTCGAGGTGATCACCGCGAGGAAGATCAGGGCCGGCGGCAGCAGCACGACCGTCTCGACGGTGAGGCCCTCGACGGCGCCGACCGAGATCGTCTTCTTGATCAGCGAGTACGCGGCGAAGGAGAAGGCCAGGATCAGTCCGATCCACGGCAGCCGGCCGTAGCCGACGGTCAGCACGACCAGGCCCGTCGCGGCGATGCCGATCGCGGCCCACTGCGGGGCGCGGAGCCGCTCGCCGAGGACGACGACCGCGACACCGATCGTCACCAACGGATTGATGTAGTAGCCGAGCGCCGTCTCGACGATGTGGTCGGAGTTGACCGCCCAGATGTAGACGAGCCAGTTCCCGCCGATCAGCACCCCCGCGACCGCGAGCAGGCGCAGCCGGCGGCGGTCCTGCAGCAGCCCGCGCAGGTTGCGGCCGGCGGCGCCGCCGCGGCGGGCGAGGACCCAGATCAGCAGGGCCGAGAACACGACCGACCAGACGACCCGGTGGGCCAGGACCTCCGGGGCCCCGGCCGGCTCCAGGTGCGGCCAGTACAGGGGCAGCAGGCCCCAGAGCACGTAGGCCCAGACGCCGAAGATCAGGCCTCGGCGGTCGACGGTCACGCTGCCGAGGCTACGTGCGACCGCCCGGGCGGGCGAACCGATTGTTCGGTCCACCCGCCCGGGCGGGGTGTGATCTGCCGCGCAGTCAGCTGAGAACTCAGCCTGCGGTCGGCGGATCCTCCGGTGCGACCTCCGGCTCCGTGCCGGCCACGGACTCCTCCGCCGGGGCCGCCACCGGGGGTTCCGGTTCCACGACCGGCGTCGACGGAGCCCCAGGGGAGAGCTCCGGCGTCGGGGTCGGGGTCGGGGTGGGCGTCGGCTCCGGCGTCGGGGTCGGCGTCGGCGTGGGGGTCGGGCTCGGGGTCGGGCTCGGGGTTGGGCTCGGGGTCGGGCTGGGCTCCGGCGTGGGGGTGGGTGCCGGGGTCGAGAGGTCTTCCGCGGCGGCGGGGCCGGCCATCCGCGGCGCGACCGGCGCGGCGGGCGGCACGTAGGTGAACACGGAGCAGTTCACGGACGTGTTGGCGAGGACGTCCTGCGAGTTCTGGAAGTCGCAGATGGCGTCCGAGGACTTCCAGTACGTCCCGGCCGTGGCGAAGATCCGGTAGTGCTGGTTGCCGTTGTTCGCGCTGTCGGTCGACGTGCAGGTCTCGGTGACCGGCACGTCCATGCAGCCGTCGAGCGGGGCGTACCCGCCGCTGTTGCCCTGGCGGGAGACGCTGAACGTCGTCGGCAGCTGGCCCGGCACGGACACGATCCGGAAGTGCACCTTGATGTTCGAGCCCTGGCCGGTGCGGTCGACCTGGACGACCGGAGCGGCGAGTGTGCCCGCGGCGGCCCCTCCCGTCGACTCGGGGTGGGAGGTCAGGGTCCAGTAGGCGAACGCCGGGGCGACGGTGCCGAGGACGACCGTCGCGGCGACGCCCGCGACGACGAGGGAGCGGCGGTTCACGGCGTCTCCTGCGTGGTCAGCACGACGGGGATCGTGAAGGTGGCGCCCTGGCAGTTCGCCGGGGTGTCCATCAGCAGACGGACCCGGTTCGGCAGGGTCGTCACCGGCGACGGTCCCGGGGCCGTGACGGCGATGCTGAGCCCGGTGACGGCCGGCATGTCCAGGAAGGCTCCGCAACCGGTGACGCTGCTGATCACCGGACGGGCGGGGTCCTTGGCGATGCCGGTGACGAGTGCGTTCACCGGGGTGGTGAACGTCAGCGCCAGGCTGCCGTTGGGCGTCGTGCTCGGGAAGAGCAGGCCGGTGGCGGGGGTGACCGCGTTGGCGCGGATGGTCTGACCGACGCCCACCTTCGCGGTGCCGGAGCCGGAGCCGGTGGCCTTCCAGTAGGCGAAGGCGGTGCCGGTCGAGAGCAGGGCGCCGGCGGTGACGGCGGCGACGACCGCGGTGCGGCCCGCCCGGATGCGGAGGCGCGTCATCGCACGGCCCCCTTGGTGCGACGGGTCAGCACGACCGAACCGCCGCCGAGGGCGACGAGGCCGAGGCCGGCCAGCGCGGTCCAGAACGTCATCGGGTCCCCACCGGTGCCGGGAAGGTTGACGCCGCCGACGACCTGGTCGTCGTCCGGCGCCGGGGTCGCGACCGGCGTCTCGGCCGGCGGGGTGGGCGTCGGGTTCGGCGGGACGGAGACCCCGCCGACCTCGGCGGCCCGGCCGGCGAAGGCGAGGTTCACCGTCGAGTTCTTGCAGCCGTCCTGGTTCACGGCGGTGTTGGTCATCGAGACGCGCGGCAGGTCGGCCGGCGCGATGCCGAGCTCGGTCAGCGTGCGCGTCGCCCCGGCGGGCAGCGTGAACTCCCGCGTCGGGTCGAGCTGCTGGTCGACGACGAAGTCGGAGGTCAGGCACGGCGCCGCGGAGCGGGTGGTGACGCCGGCGACGCGCACGGTGATCTCACCCACCGTCAGTTCCGTCGTACCGACGTTGGTCAGGCTCAGGTCCAGCGCGCCGGACCCACCCGGGTACAGCGTGCTGTCGAGCGTGCCGCTGATCGTGAACGCGTCGCCCGGTGCGGCGTTCGCCGCCCCGGCTCCGCCGAGGACGACAGCGCCCGCCCCCAGGGCGAGTGCCGCCGTGCGCAACGCTCGCGCGTCGCGCCTACTGCTGGCTGTCAACGTGGTCCCCCCACCGCAACTGCTTCAACGTCCCTGAGAACTGGCGGTGGTGGCGGGCTCACCCCTGAACCCGCCACCACCGGGTGATCAGCCCGCGGTGTAGGTGAAGTCGATCGAGTTGTTCTTGCAAGCGTCCTGGTTGACGGCCTCGTTGTTGAGCACGAGCTTCGCCGTGTAGCCCTGGCTGGCGCCGGCGGCGATGTCGATCGGCGAGACGGTCGGCTGCGTGAGCGTGAACCAGGCCTTGTTGCAGTCGGCGTCCGACGGCTCGAAGTCGACAGTCAGGGTGCTGAGGGTCTGCGCGAACGACGCCGGGTTGGTGACGGTGACCGTCCAGCTCTGCTCGGCGTCGAGGACGAGCGGCGTGGTCAGGTCGCCCGCGACCTGGAACGCCACGTTGGTGCCGACCGAGCCCGTCCCGGCCCCGGTGCCACTGCTGGTCCAGTACGCGAACGCGGTCCCGGCGCCGAGGGCGACGACAGCGGAGACAGCAACGGCGCCGGCGAGCTTCTTGGTGATGCGCATGAGCGAGTTCCCCCCAGGGATTTTCGGTGTTGGCGGCGGCCGTTCGCTCGACCGCTCGACATCGAGATTGCCGTCCAGCAAACGCTCAGGAAGCCGTTTGGCGCTGCGGGTCTCACGACACCCGCTGTGACGAATGCACGTCAGGAATGGGCAAAGTCGCGAAAGCCGGAACCGACCGGGGGAGGGGGACGTCTAAGCGGCCCGCGGGGAACGAACTACCCGTCAGATGGGCGCAACCACCAAAGCGGACAGCGCGAGGTTGACACGTCCACTCACGCTGCGCAGTGGCCGGGAACGGCCATGATCGAAAACTTTTGCCGCCCGAACATTCAGCTGACGACCAGTCAGCTCACTATGTGGAACGCCGTTCTGCATCAGGGCTGCGGGTGCGGCGAACGGGCGCAGGTGACATCGGCGCCGGTGCCCGATTTGCGGGTCGGCAGGGTCCCGTCGCGCAGGTACCGGAACACCGCGCGGTCGACGCAGCGGTTGCCGTTGAGGGTGTTCGCGTGGGTGCTGTTGCCGACCTCGGCGACGAGCACCGCGCGCCGGAAGAGCCGCCGGGCCTCGAGCGCCCCGGCGTACGGCGTCGCGCCGTCGAGGGTGGTGTTGACCAGCAGCACCTTGGGTGCGCGGCTGCCGTCGACCGTCACCGGACGGCCGGCCGGGGCGGGCCAGTACAGGCAGGGCGTGTTGTACCAGACGTTGTTCCACGTCAGGAACCGCGCGGAGCGCGCGGTGGCGAACGCGTCCTCCCGCCAGGTGGCGTAGTCCGCCGGCCAGGCCGCGTCGATGCACTGGACGGCGAGGTACGTCGCGTAGCCGTTGTCCCCGCCCGACGCCGACTCGCGGTAGAGCGCCTTCATCAGGGCCCCGTTGCCGCCGGCGTAGGCGGAGAAGGCGGACGCCACCTCCGGCCACCCGCCCTGGTAGTACGCGGCGCCGACGAAGACGTCGTTGAACTCCGCCGGTCCGAGTTCGCCGTCGGGGTTGGCCGCGAGCTTCGCCTGCTCCGAGTAGAAGCGGTCCTCGACGGCCTTCGCGGTCTCGCCGAGTCGGTAAATCTTGTGGTGCCGGGCGACCCACGTCCAGAACTCGGCGATCGCATCCTCGAACGCGCGGTCCTGGTTGAGCTGCCCGCGGTACCAGACCTCCGCCGGGTCGACGACGCCGTCCCAGACCATGCGCCGGACTTTCTTCGGGTACAGCGTCGCGTAGACCTGGCCGAGGTAGGTGCCGTAGGAGAAGCCGTAGTAGTTGATCTTCTTGACCTTGAGCGCCCGGCGCAGGATCTCGAGGTCCCGGACGGTGTTCAGTGTCGGCAGGTGGGGCAGCACCCCGCCGTGCTTGGCCGCGCAGGCCGCCGCGTAGCGCTTCGACCGCTCCAGCCAGGCCGTCTCGTTCGGGCTCTGGACGGGGAGCTGACCCAACATCGGCTCGTAAGCCGGCCGCGGGCCACGGGCGTAGCTCGGTTGGCACGAGATCGCCGGCTTGCTGCGACCGACTCCGCGGGGGTCGAACCCGAGCAGGTCGTAGGTGGACGCGACGCCCGGCGGCAGCGCACCGGCGAGGTAGGTGCTGAGCCCGAGCCCGGAGCCGCCGGGGCCGCCCGGGTTCGCGATCAGGACGCCCTGCCGCTTCTTCTTCGGCGCGGTCGCCTTCACGCGCGAGACCGCGACCTGGATCGTGCGCCCGTCGGGCTTCGCGTAGTCCAGCGGCACGGTCAGGAAACCGCACTGGGCCCCGCCGGCCTGCAGTGAGCCCGAGGCGCATCTGCCCCACGTGATCGGCCGGGGTTTGAACGCGCTCGTCGCCGTCACCGCCGCCGGCTCACTGCTGCGCGCCTGCGCCGCGGGGACGGCCGGGCCGAGGGCGGTCGACGCGAGGGCGACGCTCCCGAGGCACGCGAGGACGGCGGTGGCGGGCGGCCGCAGGGCCCCGAACGAGATCACCCGGCCGAGCCTACGTGGCTCGACCGGGTGATCCGTGTTCGTGCGGGGACGTCCGGACTACGCGACGGTCCAGGTGTCGGTGCCGCGGAGCAGACGCTGCAGGTCGCCGGCCTTGACCGAGCCCTGCCGGAGCTGGGCGGTCATCTGCGCGTCGTAGGTCGGACGCTCGACGTCCCGGAAGACACCGATCGGCGTCTTGTCCAGGGTGAGGTCGGGCAGCCGGGAGAGCGCGAAGGCGACGCCCGGGTCCTCGGCGTTCGCGTTGTGGATCAGGATCTGCGAGGAGTTCTCCGGCGTCACGTCGACGACCTGGATCGTCCCGTCCGGCATGCGCATGACGCCGCGCTCGCCCTCGGGGCCGAAGCGGATCGGCTGGCCGTGCTGGAGCCGGATGAGGTGCGTCTTGGCGCCCTCCGGGTCCTTGAGCACGTCCCACGCGCCGTCGTTGAAGATGTTGCAATTCTGGTAGATCTCGATCAGCGCGGTGCCGGAGTGCTCGGCCGCGGCGCGCAGCACCTCCTGCAGGTGCTTGCGGTCCGAGTCGATGGTCCGGGCGACGAAGGTCGCCTCGGCGCCGAGGGCCAGCGACACCGGGTTGAACGGTGCGTCGAGCGAGCCCAGCGGGGTCGACTTGGTGACCTTGCCGACCTCGGAGGTCGGCGAGTACTGACCCTTCGTCAGACCGTAGATCCGGTTGTTGAACAGCAGGATCTTCAGGTTGATGTTGCGGCGCAGAGCGTGGATCAGGTGGTTGCCACCGATGGAGAGCGCGTCACCGTCACCGGTGACGACCCACACCGACAGGTCCTGGCGCGAGGCGGCCAGACCGGTCGCGATCGCCGGCGCCCGGCCGTGGATCGAGTGCATCCCGTAGGTGTCCATGTAGTACGGGAAACGGGAGGAGCACCCGATGCCCGACACCCAGACGATGTTCTCCTTGCGGAGCCCGAGGTCCGGCATGAAGGACTGCACCGCGGCGAGGATCGCGTAGTCACCGCAACCCGGGCACCAGCGCACCTCCTGGTCGGACTTGAAGTCCTTGGCGCTCTGGCTGACCTCGGTCTTGGGGACCAGCGACAGGCTCTTGTAGGCGAGCCCGGGGGGCGGAGTGTCGTCGCGAGGCGGCATCTCAGTTCTCTCCAACGTTGCGACGGGTGCGGGGCTTGGGAGCGTTGACGGTGGCGATGACGTCGGTGATCGCGGTCTCCAGCTCGCCGACGGAGAACGGCATGCCCTGGACCTTGTTGAAGCCCATGACGTCGACCAGGTACTTCGCGCGGAGCAGCATCGTCAGCTGCCCGAGGTTCATCTCGGGGACGATGACGCGCTCGTAGCTGCGCAGGACCTCGCCGGTGTTCTCCGGGAACGGGTTGAGGTGACGCAGGTGCGCCACCGCGACCTCGCCGCCGGACTGGCGGACGCGGCGCACCGCGGCGCCGATCGGGCCGTAGGTCGAACCCCAGCCCATGATGAGGACCTTCGCCTTGCCCGTCGGGTCGTCGACCGCGAGCTTCGGGATGTCGTAGGCCATCCCGTCGATCTTGGCCTGACGCGTACGGGTCATCAGGTCGTGGTTGATCGGGTCGTAGGAGATGTTCCCGTGCCCGTCGGCCTTCTCGATGCCGCCGACGCGGTGCTCGAGGCCCGGGGTGCCCGGGATCGCCCACGGCCGGGCGAGGGTCTTCGGGTCACGCTTGTACGGCCAGAAGACGCGCTCGCCGGACTCGGTCTCGTGGTTCGGCGTCGTCGCGAACTGCACGGCGAGGTCCGGCAGCTTCGTCACGTCCGGGATCAGCCACGGCTCGGAGCCGTTCGCGATGTAGCCGTCCGAGAGAAGCATGACCGGCGTGCGGTACTTCGTCGCGAGCCGCACGGCCTCGACGGCCGCGTCGAAGCAGTCGCCGGGCGACTGCGGCGCGACGATCGCGACGGGGCACTCACCGTTGCGGCCGAACATCGCCATCAGCAGGTCGGACTGCTCGGTCTTGGTCGGCAGACCGGTGGACGGGCCACCGCGCTGGACGTCGACGACGACCAGGGGGAGTTCCAGGCTGACCGCGAGGCCGATCGTCTCGGCCTTGAGGACCACACCGGGGCCCGACGTCGTCGTCACGCCGAGCGCACCGCCGAAGGAGGCGCCGAGCGCGGCGCCGACGGCCGCGATCTCGTCCTCGGCCTGGAACGTCCGCACGCCCATGCCCTTGTGCTTGGACAGCTCGTGAAGGATGTCCGAGGCCGGAGTGATCGGGTACGCGCCGAGGAACAGCGGCAGCTTCGACAGGAACGACCCGGCGATCAGGCCGTAGGACAGCGCCAGGTTGCCGGTGATGTTGCGGTACTCGCCGCTGGCCATCCGGGCCGGCTTGACCTCGTACGAGACCGCGAAGTCCTCGGTGGTCTCGCCGTAGTTCCAGCCGGCACGGAACGCGGCGATGTTCGCGTCGCGGATCTCCGGCTTACGGGCGAACTTGTCGCGCAGGAACTTCTCCGTGCCCTCCTTGGGGCGGGCGTACAGCCAGGAGAGCAGGCCGAGGGCGAACATGTTCTTCGCGCGCTCGGCCTCCTTGCGGGTGAGCTCGAAGGCCGCGAGCGCCTCGACGGTCAGCGACGTCAGCGCCAGCGCGTGCACGTGGTACGCCTCGAGGCTGTTGTCCTCGAGCGGGCTGATCTTGTAGCCGACCTTCTGCAGGTTGCGCTTGTTGAACTCGTCGGTGTCGACGATGATCGTCGCCCCGCGGGGCATGTCGGCCAGGTTCGCCTTCAGGGCCGCCGGGTTCATCGCCACCAGGACGTTCGGGGCGTCACCCGGCGTCATGATGTCGTGGTCGGCGAAGTGCAGCTGGAAGCTGGAGACACCGGCCAGGGTCCCGGCTGGGGCCCGGATCTCGGCCGGGAAGTTGGGCCAGGTGGCGAGGTCGTTGCCGAAGTTCGCGGTCTCCGCCGTGAACCGGTCCCCGGTGAGCTGCATGCCGTCGCCGGAGTCGCCGGCGAAGCGGATGATCACGCGGTCGAGTTGCTGGACTTGCTTGTCCACGCTGAGACTCCATGGTGGGGGCCTGTGCAGGGTCGGGCGGTCGTGCCTGCCCGCCTGATCGTCATCAAATCTACAGCCTGTAGGTAGGGCTGGCTGCGCTGTGCAGGATACTCCGGCCTCAAACTCCGGCGTTCGCGCGTGCACCCGCGACCATGGCCGCTGCGATGCGCGTCACGTCCGCGGCTCCGGTCACGTACGGGGGCATCGTGTAGATCAGATTCGAGAACGGCCGCAGCCACACACCGTGCGCCAGCGCGGCCTCGGTGACGGCCCGGACGTCGACCGGTCCGACGGTCTCGATGACGCCGATCGCGCCGAGCACGCGGACGTCCGCGACCTTCGGCAGACCGTCCGCCGCCGCCAGGCCCGCGCGCAGTCCGGCCTCGATCCCGGCGACCTGTTCGCGCCAGGCGCCGGTGGCGAGCAGGTCGAGGTTCGCGCAGGCGACGGCGGCGGCGAGCGGATTCGCCATGTAGGTCGGCCCGTGCATGAGCGCGCCCGCCTCGCCCGAGCACACGCTCGCGGCGACGGCGGGGGTGCACAGCGTCGCGGCCATCGACAGGTACCCGCCGGTCATGGCCTTGCCGACGCAGAGGATGTCCGGCACGACGTCCGCCGCGAGGTGGGCGAACCACGCCCCGGTCCGGCCGAAGCCGGTGGCGATCTCGTCGAGGATCAGTAGGACCCCGTGGGCGTCGCACAGCTCACGGAGCGCGCGCACGCACGCGGGGGAGTGGAAGCGCATCCCGCCGGCGCCCTGGACGGTCGGTTCGACGATCACCGCGGCCACCTCGCCGGCGTGCCGGGCGAGCAGGTCCGCCGTCGCCGCGACCCAGGCCTCGTCGAGCGGGGCGTCGTAGCCGTCCGGCGGGCGTGGGGCGAACAGGTGCTCGGGCAGGACCCCGGTGAACAGGTGGTGCATGCCGCCGACGGGGTCGCAGACGGCCATCGTCGCGAACGTGTCGCCGTGGTACCCGCCGCGGACGGTGAGCAGGCGCTGCCGAGGTTCCCCGCGCCCACGCCAGTACTGCAGCGCCATCTTGATCGCGACCTCGACGCCCACCGAGCCCGAGTCGGAGAAGAAGACGTGCTCCATACCCTCGCCGGTGATGGCGACCAGCCGCTGGGCGAGCCCGATCGCGCCGGGGTGGGTGAGCCCGCCGAACATGACGTGGGACATGCGGTCGAGCTGGTCCCGCGCGGCGGCGTCGAGCACCGGGTGCCGGTACCCGTGGATCGCGGCCCACCAGGAGGACATGCCGTCGACGACCTCACGGCCGTCGGCGAACTGCAGCCGCACGCCCGACGCCCCCACGACCGGGTACGCCGGGGTGGGGTCGGTCATCGAGGCGTACGGGTGCCAGACGTGTGCGCGGTCGAGCGCGATCAGCTCGGCCGTGTCGGCGGGAACCCCGGGGGTGACGAAGTCGGTCACCCCGCGGAGTCTGTCACTGCCGCGTCCGGGGTCAGTACCCCATCGACTGCGTCGGGCGGGCCTGGAGCTTGGCGAGCACCGACGCCGGCTGGCTCTCCATCCAGTCGATGAGCTCGACGAACGAGACGCACCGCGTGTTCGGCTTCGTGCAGGTCTCCTTCACGAAGTCGTACAGGGCGTCGGCGTAGATGCCGCCGTTCCAGGTGTTGAAGTGCGCGCCGAGGATGAGCGGCGCCCGGTTGCCGTTGTAGACCGCCTTGTACGCGTTGCGGTACGTGTTGAGCACCTGGGAGTACCAGGCGGGCCGGCGCGAGGCCGCGCCGTTGACGGCGCCGCTCTGCCGCTCGAAGAAGTTGTAGTCCATCGACAGCACCGAGGTGCCGGTGCCGGCCATGCGCAGCGACTGCTGGGGGATGTCCCACATGCCGTTGGCCATCTTCCGCGGCCAGCGCAGCGAGCCCGAGTTGCTGGTGTCGTACCGGTAGCCGTTCGCGACCATCGCCGGGTACATCGCGGACCGGTTGCCCTCCAGGCACGGGGTGCGGCCGCCCTGAATGACACCCGAGTCCCAGCCGAGCGGCCGGACGTCGGTCGCGTTGTTGTTCACACGCCAGTTGTCGAGGAACGAGTTGAACTGGCGAATCTCGCTCAGCCAGTCCGCGGTCGACCAGCGCTGGACGCCGGTGCTGCCGCAGAAGTGGCCGTTGTAGTGGGTGCCGATCTCGTGGCCCTCGGCGCGCGCGGCCCGGATCTGCTCCATGCGGGGGCGGACGTTCTCCGCCGCGGCGAAACCGACCTCGGACGCGCCCTGCCGCTTGCCCGGGGGCCGGTACAGGTACGCCTTCTGCTCCGGCACCAGGTAGGTGCCGGTGAGGAAGAACGTCATCGACGCATCCACCTGGGACGCGAGGGTGCGCCAGCGCTGCCACGCGGGGATGCTGCCGCCGCCGTCGAACGAGACCACGATGAATTGCGGCGGCTCCCCTCCGGTCGCCGCCGTGGATCCCGTCGCCGTCGGCGACAGCATCGCCACTCCGGCGAGCAACGAGGAGGCCAACGCCACGAGGCCGCCGGTCCGCATCTTCTGCCGGATTCTGCGCATGACGGCACGGTAAGAACGCCGTGTCAGCAAAACGGGCGGTTTGCCGGATTTGGGTGAGGGATTCACACGTGGACGCTGCGGAACAGGAGACCGGGACCCCCCGGCAGTACGTGCGCTACGCGCTCGACGGCCACGTCGCGACGATCACCTACGACCGTCCCGAGCGGCTGAACGCAATCGACGGCGCCATGCGCACGCAGATCAACGCCGCCTTCGCGCGGTTCCGGGACGACGAGGACGCCTGGGTCGCGATCGTCACCGGCACCGGCCGGGCGTTCTGCGCGGGCGCGGACCTGCGCTCGGAGACCGGCAACCCGGCGGGCGACTTCCCCGGCACCTTCTGGGAGAAGCCGACGGTCAACTCCTTCGAGAGCGGCTGGGAGATCTTCAAGCCCGTCATCGCCGCGGTGAACGGACACTGCCTCGGCTACGGCCTGACGCTCGTGACCTGGTGCGACTTCGTCCTCGCCTCCGACCGCGCGACCTTCGGCTATCCGGAGGTGACCGTCGGCATCCCGACGATCGTCGGCGCGCTGCGCCTGCCGCAGCGGATGCGCTGGCACGACGCGATGGAGCTGCTGCTGACGGGGGAGCGGATCGACGCCGAGCGTGCGCTCCAGGTCGGCCTCGCCGGCCGGGTCGTCCCGCACGAGGAGCTGATGACCGAGGCCCGGGCCCTCGCCGACCGCCTCTGCCGCGCCGCCCCGCTCGCCGTCCGCGCGACGAAGGAGATGGCCGTCCGCGGCGCGAACCTGCCGATCACTGAGGCGATCCGGTTCGGGGAGACCATGCGCAAGGTCGTTCAGGCCACCGAGGACGCCGCCGAGGGCGCCGCCGCGGCCGCCGAACGGCGGGCCCCGGTCTGGCGGGGACGCTGATCCGTCCCTAGCGTCGAGGGGTGAGAACCCGTCGCGGTGCCCTCGGCGCGCTCGTTCTGAGCATCGTCGGGGGCGCACTCGCGGCGCCGGCGGCGGCGGTCCCGACCGCCGGATCCGGTGACGGGCGCATCGCGTTCGTGGCGGACCGGGACGGGAACCCCGAACTGTTCGTCGCCGACGTCGCGTCGGGGCGCTCGGTCCCGCTGGCCCACGACCCGGGCCGGGACGCCTCGCCCGCGTTCTCGCCGGACGGGAGCCGGGTCGTCTTCGCGAGCAACCGCGCCGGGACCGACGATCTCTGGCTGGTGAACGTCGACGGCACGGGCCTGACCCGGCTGACGCCCGGCGACCTGCCCTCGATCGACCCGTCGTTCTCGCCGGACGGCACGCGCATCGTCTTCGCCGGTCTGCGGGCCGGCAACTCCGACATCTACGTGATGGACGTCGACGGCCGGAACCGGCAGCGGCTGACGACCCACCCGAGCACGGACTACAAGCCGACGTTCTCGCCCGACGGCACCCGGATCGCCTTCACGAGCCTGCGCAACGACAACGCCGACGTCTACGTCATGGACGCCGCCGGCGGCCCGGCCACCCGGCTGACGAAGACGCTCGCGTTCGACACCGAGGCCGCGTTCTCACCCGACGGGCGGACGATCGCGTACACGAGCACGATCGGCGGCAGCCCCGACATCTGGCTGATGGACGTCGACGGCCGCAACCCCCGGCAGCTGACCTCTGACGCCGCCTTCGACGCCGCTCCCGCGTTCTCGCCCGACGGCACCCGCATCGTCTTCGACAGCGACCGGGACGGCGACGAGGAGCTCTACCTGATGGCGCTGACCCCGCCGTTCACCGCCGTCCGGCTCACGAACAACGACCGCGGCGACACCCAGGCGGCGTGGGGTCCCGGCTCGACCGGAGCTCCCGACCCGTTCTCGGCGCCCGCCCCGGGACCCGGCATCCAGGCCCCCTGCGGGGACCCCGCGACCACGCTGGTCCGGGAACTGTTCGGTCAGCCCCCGATCGTCTGCTGAGCGGCCCCCTGCGCCGAGGCGCGCTGCGTGCGGCGCCCGGCGCGGCGGTGCGCAGGGTGGTGGAGTGCGCTTTCGGGAGAGCGCGGCACCGTGGGTCGGGCGATTGGGGTGCTGGAGTGCGCTTTCGGGAGAGCGCGGCACTGTGGGTCGGGCGTTCGGGGTGCTGGGGTGCGCTTTCGGGAGGGGGCGGCACTGTGGGTCGGGCGTTCGGGGTGCTGGGGTGCGCTTTCGGGAGAGCGCGGCACTGTGGGTCGGGCGTTCGGGGTGCTGGGGTGCGCTTTCGGGAGAGCGCGGCACCGTGGATCGGGCGATTGGGGTGTTGGAGTGCGCTTTCGGGAGAGAGGAGTGCCGGCGCGGCGAGGATGTGCTCTGGGCCGCGGCGAGTTCCGGCGGGGCGAGTGCCGAGGTGCGCTGAGTGCGCAGATGGGCCCGGCTGGCTGCGCGCCGGCCGGTGCTGATCTGCGCAGTGGGGGCAGGTGAGCACACGGCGCCGGGGTGCGCAGGGTGCTGGAGTGCGCTTTCGGGAGACGAAAGCACTGTGGATCCGGCGATTGGGGTGCTGGAGTGCGCTTTCGGGAGACGAAAGCACTGTGGATCCGGCGATTGGGGTGCTGGAGTGCGCTTTCGGGAGACGAAAGCACTGTGGATCGGGCGATTGGGGTGCTGGAGTGCGCTTTCGGGAGTACGCGGCACCCGGGCGGCGAGAGAGCCCCTACGTCGCGGCGAACTCGCCGGCGTGGGTGATGCGGACGGCGGCCCACAGGGCGGTGACGGTGGCGGCGACGAAGCCGACGCCGAGCCAGGTGAACGTGGGGTCGCCGTCGGCGGCGCCCTGGGCGAGGTACATGAACGACATCAGGGCGAGGACGCACGAGGTCAGCGTCAGGCAGTAGGAGTAGAACCGCAGGCGGGACAGCTTCGCCTCGTAGGCGGCCCGGGCGCGGCGGAGGTGCTCGCGGTCGGCGCGGTCGGCGGGGACGGCGTGGACCGGGGCGGGCCGCACGGGGGCCGGGGGCGCGTAGGCCGCCTCGATCTGCTCGGTCATTGCTCCCCTGGATGCCGGGACGGGAGTGCCAAAACGGTGATCAGCGGGCGGATGGTGTCAATCCGGGTATCCGTCCCCTGTTCGACACTGTGCCAGCGGAAGCAGATCGGCAAACCTGCTGCGGTCCCGAAATCGGCAAAACGCTCCACGGCGTACCAAGGTCGGATGCTTACACTGCGCCAAAAGTCCCGCTCGCGCGCTTCGCCCACCAGGCGTGCGCCGGGCTTTGTGCGTCAGATCGAAGGGGTCGTCCGGATGTCTCGTACCCGCAGGCCGGGAGCTCGTTCGATCGCCGCGCTGAGCGCGCTGGGCCTGGCGGTGGGCCTCGCGGCCGGCCTGTCGGGCTCGACGGCGAAGGCCGACGTGCCGTTGATCGACCAGGCGCTCGCGGACCCGTTCTCCGCCGCCTCCCACGCCCTGGACCCGGGCGTCATCGCGCACTTCCCGCACGACGCGGTCTTCAGCCTCTCGCCCGAGCTCGCCGCCCTGGTCGGCAGGGCGACGGTGAGCGCGGACGAGGCGGCCAAGCTCCTCTCGCAGCGCAACGCGAGCAGCGGCCTCGCGGCGCGGCCGGGCGTCCTGCCGGCGGACACGCCCGAGGTCGGCACGAAGCGGCTGTGGCCCGCGCTCGACATGGTCGGCAAGACCAGTAACTCGGTTCCGCCGTTCGGGTTGTACCTGAAGGAGTACACGCTCCAGGCCAAGCGCGAGAACATCGAGATCTGGGTCGCCAGCGGCACCGACGACATCTCGACCGGCACCCAGTTCCCGGCCGGGGACTGCCGCTCGGTCGAGGCCGACCCGACGGTCGTGACGCCGGCTCAGGCCCAGGCGCTGGCCGACGAGTTCCAGGACAAGCAGCTGCCGATCTCGTCGAAGTACTTCTCGACCGCCCCGCCGCGGGACGGCACGAAGGGCATCGGCCAGCTCGGTCTGCTCGGCGGGCCGGACTTCACCGGCAACGGCAACTCGGTCGTCACGCTCGTCGACAACGTGCGGGACCCGAACTTCTACGACTTCGTCAACAACCGCACCTACATCGCCGGGTTCTTCGCGCCGATCTTCAACCTCATCACCGACCGCAACGTGATGACGATCGACGCCTTCGACTGGCAGCACCGCACCGGGGCGAACCCGAAGAACGAGCCGGACGAGGACATCTGCAAGTCGCGGCCGGCGCGCCCGCGGACCTACGAGAGCGTCTTCATCCACGAGTACCAGCACCTGCTGCACAGCTACACGAACCCGAACCCCTCGCCGGTCGGCCTGCCGTTCCGGAGCGAGGACCTCTGGATCAACGAGGGCCTGTCGGACATGGCCCCGATGTTCGCCGGCTACGCGGACCCGTCGATCACGGTCGACCGGATCGGCGCGGAGTCGCACATCTTCTGCTTCCAGGGCTACGGCGAGAAGAAGGGGAAGGGCAACGCCAACCCCAACTACTGCGGTGGTCCGGAGAACTCCCTGACGCTGTGGGAGGACCAGGGCGGCAACTCCGACATCCTGGCCGACTACGGCAACGCCTGGTCGTTCATGATCTTCCTCCACGACCGGTACGGCCCGGAGATGATCTCGGCGCTGCACCGTGACCCCGAGTTCGGTCTGGTCAGCCTGCAGAACCTGCTCAACGAGTTCGGCGAGGGCGTGGACGCCTACGACGTCCTGCACGACTTCCAGCTGATGAACCTGCTCGACAACATCGTCAGCGCGAAGGGCGTGAAGCTGACCGGCGTCGACAAGGCGCGGATCACCTCGAAGCTGCTCAAGGCGCAGATCAACTACCGCTACAAGGCGGCCTACGCGGCGCCTGGCGCGGCCCCGAACGGCGCGGACTACGTCGAGCTGCTCGGCCCGAACGGACCGCTGGCCGGCAAGGACCTCAAGTCGCTGACCTTCGTCGGCCCGGCGACGGGCCCCGGCGACGTGCCGGTCGAGAACTGGATGGTCCGGCTCGTCGGCATCGACGCCAAGGGCAAGCGGGTCCTGGTCCGGTCGTTCGAGAACGCGACCAACCTGACCCTGACCGCGGCGGACCTGAAGGAGTTCGCTCCGTTCAAGACCGTGATCGCCGTGGTCAGCGTCGACGACCTGGTCGGGGCCCACTCGGGCTACGTGCCCTACAGCCTGACGGTCAACGACCAGCTCCAGCCCGGCGGCGCCTGAGCCGGTCCTCCCCCGACGGGGGCTCCCGCGGTAGAACTGAGGCTCGCGGAACGTCGGCCAGGGCATGAGCGTTGTCCCTGGCAGAGACGCTTTCGGGTAGAGCCGCAGCGCTCCACCACGGGATGGGAGAAACGTCGATGCACGGCCACCGGCACTACAACGGGTTGAAGACGGCCGCCCTCCTCGGGCTGCTGTCGGCCATGTTCATCGGGGCCGGGGGGCTCCTGGCGGGCACCACCGGTCTGTTCCTGGGCGGTCTGCTCGCCCTTGCGATGAACGGTTACGCGTACTTCAACAGCGCGAAGCTCGCGCTGCGGTCGATGCACGCCCGCCCGGTCAGCGAGGCCGAGTTCCCCGCGCTGTACCGGATCGTCCGCGAGCTCTCGACGCAGGCGAAGCAGCCGATGCCGGCCCTGTACATCTCCCCGACCCAGGCCCCGAACGCCTTCGCCACGGGGCGGAACCCGCGCAACGCGGCGGTCTGCTGCACCGAGGGCATCCTCGGGCTGCTCGACGAGCGGGAGCTGCGCGGCGTGCTCGGCCACGAGCTCGCCCACGTCTACAACCGCGACATCCTGATCTCCTCGGTCGCGGCGACGATCGCCGGCGGCATCGTGATGATCGCCAACCTTGCGTTCTTCCTCCCGAGCGGCGGCGACGACGACCGCCCGAACCCGCTCGTCGCGCTGCTGATCATGTTCCTCGGCCCGCTCGCGGCCGGCGTCATCCAGATGGCGATCAGCCGCTCCCGGGAGTACCAGGCCGACGCGTCCGGCGCCGAGCTGACCGGCGACCCGCTCGCCCTCGCGAGCGCCCTGCGCAAGCTCGAGCACGGCACCCAGGCCGCGCCGCTGCCGCCGCAGCCGTCGCTGCAGACGACCAGCTCGCTGATGATCGCCAACCCGTTCCGGGGCGGCGGGATCTCCAACCTGTTCTCGACCCACCCGCCGATGGCGGAGCGGGTCCGTCGGCTGGAGGGCATGGCCGGCTACCGGCGCTGATCGGTGGCCTGGCCGCGTCTGGACGACGCCCTCTTCGCCCGCTGGCACCGGACCGAGACACCGCGGCTCGACCGGGTCCTGCCGCCGCTGTCCCGGGCCGCCGACCACGGCGTGCTCTGGCTCGGCGTCGCCGGTGCGCTGTGGGCGTCGGGGCGGCCCGAGCTGCGGCGGGCCGCGCTGCGCGGGCTCGGCGGGCTGGCGCTCGCGAGCGCCGCGACCAACGGTCCCGGCAAGTGGCTGACGGCGCGCCCGCGCCCGGCCGGTGACGTGGTCACCGTCGCCCGGCGGCTGGTGCGCCCGCCCCGGACCTCGTCGTTCCCGTCGGGCCACTCGGCGTCGGCGGCGGCCTTCGCGACCGGGGTCGCGCTGGAGCAGCCCGCGGCCGCGGTGGGGGTCGGGGTGCTCGCCGCCGGAGTCGCGGCCTCCCGCGTCCACACCGGCGCGCACTACCCGGGGGACGTCCTCGCCGGCCTCGCCGTCGGGGCCCTCGCGACCTACGGGCTGGCCCGGGTGTGGCCGCCGCGGTCGCCGGTCGACCCGGTCGAGCGGGCCCCGGCCGCGGACGTGCCGGTGGCCCCGGACGGGTCCGGCGTCAGCGTCGTCGTCAACGCCTCTGCGGGCGACGGTGAGGGGGAGGTCGCGGCCGAGATTCGCGCCGCCCTGCCGGCCGCGAGCGTGCGCGAACTCGGACCGGACGACGACGTCCCGGCGGTGCTGGCCGAGGAGGCCCGGAAGGCGCGGGTCATCGGCGTCGCGGGCGGGGACGGGACGATCAACGCCGCCGCCGCCGTGGCCCTCGAGGCCGACCTGCCGCTGCTGGTGATCCCGGGCGGGACGCTCAACCACTTCGCGCGCGACCTCGGCCTGAGTTCCGTCGAGGACGCCCTGGCGGCGGTCCGCACCGGGGAGGCGGGCTGGGTGGACGTCGGGGGCGTCGAGGTCGACGGGGAGCGTCAGGTCTTCCTCAACACCGCGAGCCTCGGCGGCTACGCGGAGATGGTGCGCGCCCGGGAGCGGATGGAGCAGCGGCTCGGGAAGTGGCCGGCGATGGTCGTGGCGCTCGGCCGCGTACTGCGTCGCTCGGACCCCGTCGAGCTCCGGATCGACGGCCGGGACCGGCGGGTGTGGCTGCTCTTCGCCGGCAACTGCGTGTACTCCCCGCCCGGCTCGGCGCCCTCGTGGCGGGACCGGCTCGACGACGGGCTGTTCGACGTCCGGCTCGTCGACGCGACCCAGCCGATGGCGCGGACCCGGCTCGTGACCGCCGTCCTCACCGGCCGCCTCGAGCGGTGCCCGGCGTTCGAGGCGTGGACGACCGAGTCCCTCGACGTCGAGTCCCGGTCCGGGGCCCTGCGGCTGGCCCGCGACGGCGAGGTCGGTGACCCGGCCCGGACCTTCCGGCTCGGCAAGGCCGGCCGGTTGCGGGTGTACCGAGGCGGCGCGCGGTGATCGCGGTGGACCGGTTCGCCTAGAGGCGCGGGCAGAGGTCCTTCTGCAGGGTCCGGACGATGCTCTTCGCCGTCGCCTCGTCGACCTTCACCGAGCCGGTGCTGAACCGCTTGCGGGCCTCGGTGGCGGCCTTGGTCGCGTTCTCGTTCTCGATCGCCGCGCACACCGCGCGGGCGGAGACGAGGGCGCGCGCCGGGTCCTTGGCGAGCTCGGGGTCGATCGCGGCGAGCGCCGCGACGGCGAACGCCTCGACCGCCTTCTGCTGGGCCTGGGTGCCCGCCTGGCGGGCCTTGTCCTGGGCCTGGGAGATCGGGTCGTCGTCCCCGCAGGCGGTCAGGGCGAACAGGGCGGCGGTCAGCAGGACGGCGCAGCGACGGGTGGGGGTGCGTCGGGTCGGCATCCCCGCAACCTAGCCGGACCCTCCGGCCGGGATCAGAGGTCCGGGCAGATCTTCAGCTTGAGGATGCGGACGACGTCCTCGGCCTTCTGATCGGTGACCTGAAACTTGTCGTTGCTGAACCGCTTGCGGGCCTCGGCGCGTGCCGCGGCCTCGTCCTTCTCCTGCATCGTCGTGCAGATCGCGCGGGCGTCCTCGGTGGCGCCCTTCGGGTCCGCCTTCAGCTCCTCGTTGATGCCGCCGCACTCGAACCGGATCCCGCACAGGGCGCCGAACAGGGCGTCGACCGTGGCCTTCTGGATGGTCTCCTGCTGGAGCTGCTCGCTCTGCCGGCGCGCGATCTCCTGCGCCGACTGCTCGGGCTCGTCGTCGTCACCGCCGCAGGCGGTGAGGGTGAGGGCCGTCAGGGCCGCGGTCAGGGCGAGGGTGATGCGTGGGGGCGTCCGCATACCCCAGAACCTAACTCGGCCGGGTGATGAGCATCGTGGCGGTCCCGTGGCCGATGACCCGGCCGTCCGGGTCGGTCACGACCGCCTCGGAGCTGCCCACCCGCCGAGTGACGCTCAGTGAGCGTCCCTCCGCGCGCAGCAGGGTCCCGGCCGCCACGGGCCGGATCATCTTCACGGCCAGGTCGAGCGTCACGCAGTCGGCGCCCTGTTCCAGGTGGCTCGCGATCGCGCTGCCGGTCACGGAGTCCAGGAACGCGGCCAGGTAGCCCCCGTGCACCGCGCCGCGGGAGCTGAGGTGCCGCTCGTCGGGGCGGCCCTCCCAGACCACCCGCCCGACCTCGGCCTCGACCGGCCAGAAGTTGAGCGTGTCCGCCATCGAGTGCTGGTACTCGCCGGCGATCCAGTCCAGCAGGACCTGCAGGCCCGGCCGGCTGCCGAAGCTCACCGGTAGTTGACGAACTGCAGCGCGAAGTCGAAGTCCTGCTCCTTGAGCAGGGCGATCACGGTCTGAAGGTCGTCACGCTTCTTGGAGGAGACGCGGAGCTGGTCACCCTGGATCTGCGCCTGCACGCCCTTCGGCCCGAGGTCGCGGATGACCTTGGAGACCTTCTTCGCGTTGTCCTGGGAGATGCCTTCCTGGATCGTCGCGAAGATCTTGTACTCCTTGCCCGAGAGCTGCGGCTCCCCGGCGTCGAGGGCCTTCAGGGAGATCTGACGCTTGATCAGCTTCTCCTTGAAGACGTCCAGGATCGCCTTGACGCGCTCCTCGGACTCGGCCTTCATCTCGATCTTCTCGCCGGACCACTTGATCTCGGCGCCGGTGTTCTTGAAGTCGAACCGCTGGGTCAGCTCACGGCTCGCCTGGTTGAGGGCGTTGTCGACCTCCTGGCGGTCGACCTTGCTGACGACGTCGAACGACGAGTCGGCCACGGCGGTACCTCTTTCGTGTTGCCTCGGCGGCGGAGGAGGCGGGGGATCTGGCTGATCGAGCCCCTCCCGCCCTGCGGTATCCTTCCAAACCGCCGCGGACGCCCGGTTCACCGGACCGGACCCCGTGGCATCGGCAGGTTGCCCGAGCGGCCAATGGGAGCGGACTGTAAATCCGTCGCGAAAGCTACCCAGGTTCGAATCCTGGACCTGCCACCCTTCGGGAAACCGGCCCCTGACCTGCGCGAACAGGTCAGGGGCTGAGTGTTTCCGGGCCCCGGTCGGCGGGTGTCCCGACCCTCAGAGCCCGACCGTGCGGAACGCGTCGTTGTCCTCGATCGCGGCCGAGACTCGGCGCAGGACGGCCAGGCAGTAGGACTCCGGCTGCATCCGTGGTTGGTAGGCCGCGCGGCCGATGGTGAAGGCCCAGGCCGTGTAGGGGTAGAAGAGCAGTTGGCAGTAGGCGGTCCAGGCCTCGTCGAGGCCGGGTGGCCGGCCACCGTGCTCGACCAGGTGGTCCAGGTAGAACTCGAGCAGGTCGCGTTCCCAGGCGCGGCGGTCCTCGGGTTCGCACGCGGTGCTGACCAGGTACGCGAAGTCGTAGCTCCACCCGCCCTGCAGGACGATCTGCCAGTCGGCCAGTCCCATGCGCCCGTCGGCGGTCTCGTACGTCTGTCCGACGTGGAGGTCGCCGTGCAGCAGCGTCCGCGGTGCGTCGGTGGCGATGGTCAGGGCGCGCCGGGTGCCCTCCCACAACCGGCCCGCCTCGCCGTCGACTCTCTTCGCGAGCACGGCCCGGGCGCGCTTCATGCCCACGCGGCAGCGCGCCTCCATGGCGATGCAGGTGCTGATCGTGCGGAAATGCTCCTCCGGGGTCCGCAGTCGGGGCAGTTCCGGGTCGTCCCAGAAGGCGCCGTGGCAACGCGCCAGGTTCTGCAGCAGGTCTTCGAGTTGGGCCCGCGTCATCGGGGTCGTCGGTCGGGAGAACACCGCGCCCTTGCTCGCCGCGATGTCCTCCATGACCGCGACGGACTTCCAGGTACCGGTGTCCGCGGCTCCCCAGTAGCCGCGGGGAGCCTTCATCTCGACCCGCGGCCGGAAGTGCCGGAAGAACGTGGCCTCGCCGGCGATGGCCCCGGCGCCGCCCAGGATCATGCGCTGCCGGAACGACGCGGTCAGCTTCAGGTAGAGCTCGGTCGGCAGCCCGGCTTCGACCCCGACGTCGTTGTAGCGCAGCCGGAGCGCGACCCGCTCCGACGTTCCCGAGCTCCCGCCGGGTGTCGCGAACTCCGTGACCTGCGCGCCGGGGACGTCGCGGCACAGGACGGCGGTGAGCCAATCGGTGGTGAGGTCCTGAGCGCTGCCGGGGACGTCGGTGAGCTCGCGTGCCGGCTGTGGTCGCCACCGCTCGCGGACCTTGCTCGCGGCGACGGTGGTCGCCTGGCGAGCCAGTCCGGCACGGGTACTGGGCATGGGGGCGGGTCGCAGTTGTTCCTGCGTCGTCGACATCGGGGCTCTTCTCGTCGCCTCCGGGTTTTCACTAACAGGTGTTGTTGTAACACTCACAGGTGTTGTTGTAAAGGCGCCGGTATCTTCCTCGGTCATGACCTCGGAGGAGCACGTGAGCCCGCCGCGCCGCGGGCGTCCCCCGACGCTGTCGGCGGACGCGATCGTCGACGCCGCGATCCGCGTGGCCGACGTCGTCGGGCTGGAGGCCCTCAGCATGCGCCGGGTCGCGGCGGAGCTCGGCGTCGCCGTCACGACCGTGTACCTCCACGTGGAGAACAAGGAGGACCTGGTCAACCGCATGCGGGAGCGCGTGTTCGTCGCGATCACGCTCGAGCCCGACCCGGCGACGGGGTGGAAGGAACAGCTCTACGCCGCGCTCGACGAGCTGTACGAGACGTTCCGCGCGCACCGGAGCGGGATCGAGCTGACGTTCAGCTCGCCCGCGATCTTCACGCCCGAGATCCGTCGGGTCGCCGACGGTCTGGTGGCGATCCTTGAGTCCGGCGGGTTCCCCCGGGAGGGCGCCATCGACGCGCTCAACACGCTCCAGGTGTTCACGGCCGGCATGGCCCACCACGTGCACATCCAGAACGACCGCGCCGCCGAACTCCGGCGGAACATCGAGGCCGGTGCCAACCCGCGCTCCGGAGTCGTCCGCCATGCCCGGGCCTGGACCGTCCAGGTCCCGCACGACACCTTCACCACCGGACTCCGGCAGCTCATCGACGCGATGGCCGTCCGGTACGGGGTCGACCCGCGTTCCTGACGGACGGGGTCCGGTGCAGGGCGAGCAGGATCCCCGCGGCGAGGACGGCGGCGGTGAGGAACCCGGTGGTGAGAGAGGTCCGGTCGGAGATCGGGCCGAGGAGCAGGGGCGAGGCGAACTGCCCGAGGAAGACGGCGGTGCCGCTCAGTGCGGTCAGGGCGCCGCGGAGCTCCGGGGGAGAGGCGGTGCCGATGAGCACGGTCAGGGTCGGCATGGACATCCCCATCCCGACGCCGAACAGGGCGGACGCGACGACGACGAACGCGACGTGGCCGGTGCCGGCGAGGAGCAGGAACGAGACGGTCCAGATCGCGAAGGTCGCCTGCAGGATCTGACGGTGGGTGAGCTGCTGCCGGATCCGGCCGTAGACGAACCCCATCCCGATCATCGTGACCGACACTCCGAGGCCCAGGACGGCGATGACGAAGCTGTCGTGCACGCCGAGTTCGTCGATCCGCAACGGCAGGAACACCACCTGGGCGTAGAGCAGGACGCTCGTGCTCGCGAACAGGGCGTAGTAGCCGAGCAGGGGCCGGTGGTGACGGGCGACTCCCAGTGCCGCGCGGATCCCGGCGGTCGGGCGCTGCTCGGGGCGGTCGTCGGGGAGGGCCCGCAGCGCGGTGGCCCCGACGGCGACGCCGACGAGGTACACCCCGAACGGGGCGTGCCACGACAGCGTGCCGAGAGCCCCGCCGATCAGCGGCCAGCTCAGGGCCCCGACCGCGGTGGCGCTGGTCCGCCAGCCCATCACCCGGTCCTGGGCCGCGCCGCGGAAGAGGTTGAGCAGGCCGACCGTGCTGCCGGTGAACACCAGCGCGGCCCCGAGTCCGAACAGCACCCGCGACGCCAGCAGCGCGAGGTAGCTGTCGGCGAACAGACCCGCCCCGCCGGCGATGCCGTAAACCGCGAGGCCGATCGCCATCGGGCGGCGGACCCCGTGCCGGTCGATCAGCGTCCCCGCCACCGGACTCACGAGCGCTATCACGAGACAGTGCGCGGTGAGCAGCAACCCCGCCTGCGTGCCGCTCAGGCCGAGGTCGTCCCGGACGGCCGCGATGACCGGCGAGATCACGGCCGTCGCCATCACCGTCAGCGTCGAGGCGAGGAGCAGGACGGTCAGCGCACTGCGCTGACCGATCGTCAGGTTGACCGGCTCGGGGGCCGCCGTCGCCCTCATGCCGCGTAGGGGCGCGTGGCCCGGGCGGTGCGGAGGGCGTCGGCCCACCACAGCAGCTGATCCAGCAGGCGCTCCGCCGCGGTCTCGACCGCGTCCGTCTCCTTCGGATTGCCGTCGGCGTCGAAGGCCGCACTTGCACCCGCGAAGCTGACGGTCTCCCGGATCGTCATCGCGTGCAACTCGGCGAAGACCCCGCGCAGGGGTTCGACCGCGCGCAGACCGCCGGAGATCCCGCCGTAGCTGACGAACGCCACCGGCTTGGCGTGCCACTCCGGCCAGAGCGTGTCGATCGCCGTCTTCAGCGGCCCGGGGAACGAGTGGTTGTACTCCGGGGTGACGACCACGACCCCGTCCGCCGCGTCGATCGCGGCCGAGAAGCGGGGGCCGGGGACCCCGGGCTCCAGGAGGTCGACGACGTCGACCTCCACGTCCGGTCGGCGGGCGGCGAAGCCCGCGAACCAGTGCGCGACGGTGGGACCGAACCGGCCCTCACGGGTGCTGCCGACGACGACAGCCAGACGAATTCTCTCCATGCATCGCGACGGTAGAAGTTGAAGTGAACTTCAAGTCAAGCCGTCGAGACGCAGGAGTCAGAGCGAGGTGGCGCGGTTTCTCGCGGAGGCGGTACGCCGACGCTCGAAGAGCGCCAGCTCCTTGCGCCGCGCCACCTCGCGGCCGATGTCGCGACGCAAGGTGCGCGCGACCCCACCCCGGGACGTGGTGGGGTCACGCAACGCGATCGCGATCCAGCGGGCCAGCCGCGACGGCGTGAAGACTTCGTCGGCATTCCGTTTGCGGGAGAAGACGTCGAGCACCTCGCTGGGGCCACCGGGTTGGGCGGCGAACCAGGCGTAGGCGGCGTGCTCGATGGGGGAGACGTGGTCGGGGAGCCCGAGCCCGTTCGCCCACTGGTACATCGGCAGGCACTGCTGGTCGCGGTCGTGCTCCCACGCCTGCAGGGCCGAGGCCAGCTGTACCGGGTGGTCGAGCACGGGAGCGACCCGCTCACCGAGCAGGCGCCCGAACCGCAGGGCGTCACGGATGCCCTGCGCGGTGACGGGATCCTTGAAGTGCCCGGCGTCGCCGGCCAGGGCCCAGCCCGGGCCGGTTGAGTGGCGGAAGTAGGACGGGTGCTCGAACGAGCAGCGCACGTTGCTCTCGCGCTCGCAGCCGACCAGCCGCTCGCGCAATTGCTCGATGCTCGCCACCGTCTTCTCGTAGGCCTCGACGGACCGCTCACGGAACTCCTGCGCCCGGGACGTGGGCGGCATGAGCAGTACGACCGACTGCCCGCCGTCGCAGGGGAAGACCGTGACCAGTTCGTCGTCCTGCCGCCACTGCATCGCGCGGTCGCGCAACTCGGTGCGCGGGTCGCGGTAGTAGGCGTAGGCCATCATCCGGCCGTTGGGCCACTGGTGGTGCTCGGTCGTGCCCACCAGTCGCCCGACCGTGGAGCGTCGCCCGTCGGCACCGATCACGAGCTGAGCCTCGATGGTGCCGGTGCGGCCGTCGTGATCGGTCCACTCGACGCCGGTGACGCGGCCGGTCCCGTCGCGCAGCAGGCCCGTCACCCGGGTGCGCTCGCGCACCTCGGCCCCGGCCTCGCGGGCGGTCTCGATCAGTGCCATGTCCAGGCCGGGGCGCCGCACGCAGGACCCGAAGGCGAAGCCCTCGTAGTCGGTGTACGGGCCGAGGACCTCGGTGCGCGCCGTGGCGATCCCCGCGATCGGGTGCAGCGGGGGATCGAGTGCCATCACGCGGTCCAGCGCACCGAGCGCCGCGACCTCTGCCCAGTGGTTCGGGAAGAACAGGTGCGTCGAGAGCGTGTCGGACGGGAAGGTCGCGACGTCCAGCGCGATCACGGACCGGCTCCGACTGGCGAGGGCGATCGACGCGGCCGACCCGGCGCAGCGGGCGCCGACGACCACGACATCGGTGCGTTCGCTCATGGGCACAGACTGCCCGGTTCCCGGAGTGTTTTGCAAGACCGTTCAGTGAATGAATCTGTCTAAAAATCACTTAGACTATCCGGGATGACCGCCGAGCCCGCCGTACGCGACACCAGCGCCGCCGCCCGTGGCGAGCGGCGGCGGGCCCGCACGCGGACGGCGATCCTCGACGCGGCGGAGGAGGTCTTCCGCGCCCGCGGCTACGACGCGGCCCGGGTGGAGGAGATCGCCGAGCGGGCCGACATGTCGGTCGGTTCCATCTACCAGCACTTCGACGGCAAGCGCGGGCTCTACCTGACGTTGGTCGACCGGGCGCTCGAGCTCTTCACCGCCTACATGGCCCGCAGCGAGGACCCGTCCTTCACCCCGCTGCAGCGCGTCCTCGCCGGCGGGGACGCCTACCTGCGCTTCCACCGCGACCACCCCGGCGCGTTCCAGTTCCTCGCCTACCGCGCGCCGGGCGAGGACGCGCTCGCCGAGGACGACGCCCTCGAGGCCCGCGTCCGCGACCGCGTCGGTCTCCTGCTCGACCGGTTTGCCCAGCAGATCGACGCCGCGATCGAGGCCGGCGAGGCCCGCCCCGTCGACAGCGCGCGGATGACGCGCTTCCTCTGGGGGGCCTGGAACGGCGTCATCAGCCTGGGTCTCCAGCCCGACGGACTCCGCCTCTCCGAGGACGAGATCACCGAGACGCTCGAACTCGCCCGTTGGCTCCTGCGCGAGGGCCTGGCCGCGCCGGCCCTGCGCGACGAGAGCGGCGCGGTCGGCGACCGCGTCCCGTTGCCGTACATCGCCGCTGCCGAGGAGTGAACGAACCGCGGCGCTCGTCCGTCCTCTCCCCGACGAAGGGGAGGACATGAAGCGTCGTGCTGCGATCGCCGCCGGGTTGAGCCTGGCTCTCGCTGTCCTGGTCGGCTGTGCGGGGGACGACGACACCGTGGCCGAGGAGCCCGGGGCGACGTCGTCGCCACCCGCCGCGGCGGCCCCGGTCCTCCCGTCCCAGCTCGTCGGGACGTGGGAGGTCGAGGGCGCCGGCGTCGAGCCGGGGACGATGCTGATGTTCACCGCGTCCGAGGTCCGCGTCTTCGTGACGTGCGGCCTGATCGACGGGTCGTGGAAGGCCCTCGTCGGCGGCGCGTTCCTCGCCGACGCCTACAGCGCCTCCGGCGGCTGCCGGCCGACGAACAACAACTTCACCCCGGCCTGGCTGGAGCGCGCGACCGCGTTCGCCGTCGACGGCGAGGGTCGCGAACTCCGCGACTCCGCGGACGCCGTGGTCGTCTCCCTCGCGCCCGCGACGCGACGGCCGGACGTCCCGAAGTCGGTGATCCAGAGTTACGGCGACCCGCCGGTGCTCACCGATGCCGAGCGCGCCAAGCTCGACCGGCCGCTGCCGGAGTTCCCGGCCGGGGTCCGCCCGGCCGAGCGGTCCGAGCTGCTCGGTACCTGGGTCCGGCCGGGGGAGTCGGCCGACGGCGACAACTGGCCGTTCGTGACGTTCCGGACCGACGGCCGGTGGGTCGGCTCCGACGGGTGCAACGGGCTCGGCTCGCGGTGGGCCTTCGTCGACGGCGCCCTGTTGCTGGTCGACTTCGCGCAGACGCTGATCGGGTGCGAGAACGTCAACCTCCTCGACCGGGCCGTCCTCGCCGGGTTCGACGGCTCCACCCTCGTCCTGCTCGACGAGAACGGGACCGAGACCCACCGCGCCGTCACCGGGCCGGCCCCGAAGAAGAAATAAGGGGTGTCACCCCCGCGGTGACGGGAGAGGTTTGACCAGGACCGCGAAGGCGAGGTCGTCGCGGCGGGGGCGGCCGAAGCGCTCGTCGCCGTAGGGGAAGGGGCGGGTCTCGCCGGTCGGGGTGTAGCCGCGGCGGGCGTACCAGGCGATCAGGTCGGCGCGCTGGGTGACGACGGTGAGCTCCATCCGCCTCGCGCCGAGGCTGCGGGCGTGGGACTCGGCGTGCCGGAGCAGCGCGTCGCCGAGGCCGCCGCCCTGCGCGGCGGGGCGGACCGCGAACGTGCCGAAGTAGGCGGTGCCGTCCCCGCGGTCCGTCACGACGCAGCAGCCGCGCGGGCCGGCGTCGTCCTCGGTCAGGAACAGCGTCGTCCCCGGATCGGCGAGCTCCGCGCGGAGCATGTCCTCGTCGATGCGATTGCCGTCGAGCAGGTCGGCCTCGTGGGTCCAGCCGGCCCGGCTGGACTCGCCCCGGTACGCGGAGTGGATCAGGCGCTGGAGGCTCGGGACGTCCGCCGCGGTCGCGACGCGGATCGGCGGCGGCGCGGGCAGATCGGGCACGACCACAGGTCTACCACCGGCCGTCGAGGGGTGATTTCCGCCCGATTTCGTCCTCAATTGGACGGGAGGCGACGAATGAGTGGGACTAACGAGAGACACTGGAGTCATGAAGCCTCGCCGCGCTGCCGCGCCCCGGTCGTTCTCCAGCCCGCTCGACCGGGCGCCGGAGGTTGCTCCCGAGCCGGAGACCTTCGAGCTCGACGACCAGGTCTCCCACGACCAGCACGGCCTCGGCGTGGTCTCCGCCGTGGAACCCACCAGCGTCGTCGTCACCTTCCGGGGAGGGGAGCGGCGCCGCTTCCAGCTCCCGTGCTCGAAGCTCTACCGCCTCTGAACCCCGGGATCGGGGGCTCGGACCCCGGGATTGTGACGCCGGACATACCGCGCAAATAGTCGTGCGGCAAAATACCCGGATGGACACTTCCTCCCCCCGCCTGCTCGTCCTGCACGCTCTGCGTCTCTCCGGCTTTCTGTCGGTGGAGAAGCTCGTTCACCGCACCGGTCTGACCGAGGACCAGGTCACCGAGGTCCTGACGGCGGCGGCCGCCGCCGACGAGGTCAAGGAGCGCACCGGTCGCATCAGCGGCTGGATGCTGATGCCCGCCGGCCGTGAGGCGCACGCCGCGCTCCTGGCCGAGGAGCTCGCCGCCTCCGGCGCGAAGGCCGAGATCGAGCGGCTCGACGAGAAGTTCGTCGCGCTCAACGAGCCCTTCAAGGCCCTCTGCACGCGGTGGCAGATCATCGGCGACCCCGAGACCGGGACGCCGAACGACCACTCCGACGCCGCCTACGACCAGGCCGTCATCGACGACCTCGCGGCCGCCCACCCCGGCGTCCTCGAGCTGTGCGGCGAGCTCACCGCCGCGCTGCCCCGCTTCGGCCGCTACGCCCGGGACTTCGACGCCGCCCTCGCACGCGTCCAGGCCGGCGACATCAAGGCGTTCGCCGCTCCGATGAACGAGAGCTACCACGACGCCTGGATGGAGCTGCACCAGGACCTGCTGAGCACGCTCGCCCGTGAGCGGACCGCGGCCGACGGCCACTAGTTGCTCGATCGTTCTGTCTGGACATACTGTCTGACAGGTTTTGAGTCGGCGGTCCGCCGAAGGCATGTCCCCGTTTCTCGTCCCTGACAGGAGTTTTCGCATGGCCGCAGCGCCGGAGGTCTACGCGTTCGACCACCCGCACGAGGCCCCGCCGCGCACGCTGAAGGACCTGCTCGGCGGTAAGGGTGCGGGTCTGGCGGAGATGACGTCGGTGCTGAAGATGCCGGTGCCGCCGGGGTTCACGATCGCGGTGCCGGTGTGCCGGGCCTACCGGGCCGGGGGTTGGCCCGAGGGTCTGTCGGAGGCGATCGCCGAGCATCTGGCGAAGCTGGAGGCGACGCTGGGCCGCCGGTTCGGCGACCCGGCCGACCCGCTGCTGCTCGCGGTCCGCTCCGGTGCGGCGTTCTCGATGCCCGGGATGATGGACACCGTCCTGAACCTGGGCCTGAACGACGAGACCGTCGCCGGCCTCGCGGCGGCCTCCGGCGACGAGGAGTTCGCCTTCGACTCCTACCGCCGGTTCCTCATGAGCTACGCGAACACCGTCCTGGGGGCCGAGCTGAAGGAGCCGGCCGAGGCCCACGACGCGGGCACCTCGGCCGCGGCCAAGCTGGAGGCGGTCAAGGCCCTGCTGGCCGGGGCGAACGTGCTCGTCCCGTCCGACCCGCGCGAGCAGCTGCGCGGCGCGGTCGAGGCGGTGTTCAAGTCCTGGGACTCCCCGCGGGCCAAGGCCTACCGGGCCCGGGAGAACATCGACGAGAACCTCGGCACCGGCGTGAACGTGCAGGCGATGGTGTTCGGCAACTACGGCGACACCTCCGGCACCGGGGTGGTGTTCACCCGCAACCCGAACACCGGGGAGAACAAGGCCTACGGCGACTTCCTGCCCCGCGCGCAGGGTGAGGACGTCGTCGCCGGCATCGCCCGGACCCTGGACATCTCCGAGCTCGGCACCCACCTGCCCGGCACCGACACCGTCCTCGCCCAGCACCTCGCCGAGCTCGAGAAGCACTACCGCGACATGTGCGACGTCGAGTTCACCATCGAGCGCGGCAACGTCTGGATCCTGCAGACCCGCGTCGCCAAGCGCGGCGCCGTCGCGGCCGTCCGCGCCGCGGTGCAGATGGTCGACGACCCGGTCATCGCGCTGACCAAGGCCGAGGCCGTCGCCCGCGTCACCCCCGAGCAGCGCGAGGCCGCGCGGGCCGAGATCCTCGCCGGCGTCTCCACCGGCGGGTCCGGTGGTCCGGCGATCGCGACCGGCCTGGGTGCGTCCCCGGGCCGGGTGCACGGCAAGGCGATCTTCAACGCCGACGACGCGGCCGACGCGGCCGACGCCTCCGACGACCCGATCATCCTCGTCCGCGAGGAGACCAGCCCCGAGGACGTCCACGGCATGGGCGTCTCCGCCGGCATCCTCACCAGCCATGGCGGTCTGGTCTCCCACGCCGCCGTCGTCGCCCGCGGCTGGGGCATCCCGGCCGTCGTCGGCGCCGGTGACCTGACCGTCACCGACGACGCCGCCCTCGGCCCGGACGGCACCGTCCTGTTCCGCGCCGGCGACGTCATCACCATCGACGGCAAGACCGGCGAGGTCTGGCTCGGCCAGAACACCGACGAGGCGAGCGAGGGCGGCGGCAGCGACACCGCCGCGGCCGCGGGCGAGGCCGCCCTCGCCCACGAACTCCCCGAGCTCGCGATCCTGGAGTCCTGGGCCGCCGAGCTCTGATCACCGGGCGCGCGCCCCGACGTCACAAAAGGGTGACACCCCTTACTGCGCAGTAAGGGGTGTCACCCTTTTTTGACAGGGGTGGGGGCGGGGCAGGTCAGGTGGGGCGGGGCAGGTCAGACGGCGTCGTCGGTGTCGGGTTCCTCGACGTCGGCGAGCTTCCACTTCAGCTGGAACTCGACCTCCTCGACCTCGCCCTCGCGCTCGTGCTCGACGCTGATCTGGGCGTGGCGGGGGACGGTGAACCGTTGACCCGCGATCTGGATCCGGAAGGGCTTGCCCGACTCCAGGGCGTCCGCCAGGCGGCGGAGCTTCGCCGCGAACTCCGGGACCGTGTAGTTGCGTTCGACATCGCGATCAGCCATGGGCACATCCTGGCCCACGCCCGGCTCAAAG
>NZ_BAAAHE010000012.1:0-10215 GCF_039525035.1 Sporichthya brevicatena | reverse complement strand
TCGCACGGGGAGCGAGCGGGCCGTCCGGGGTGGCCTCACACTGAAGGAGGCCGCCCGGGCCGCGGACACCTTCGCGGCCGTATCTGGGTGAAGCAGGTGAAGCAGGTGGAGCGGGTGGTGCTGGCGGTGTCGGTCCTCACTTAGCGGCGGGCGTGCCGACCGCCACCGGGGCGGGTACGACCGCGCGGGGCGGCGTGCGCACCGGCGGTGCGGGTGCCCATCCGGTTCGAGCCGGCGGTGGCGGCCGCACCGGCGAGCAGCAGGCCGAGGCCGGCCGCCGCGAGCGGGGCGGAGTCGCCGGCGCCGGTGTCCGGCAGCGGGGTGCCGCCGCCGGTCGAGTCGCCCTCGTCGTCGTCGTCCGCACCGGCGACGACGCCGCTGCCCGGGCCGACCGTCGCCGAGGCGAGGTTGACCACGGCCAGACCGTCGCCGGCCGCCTTCTTGCTGATGCCGGCGCCGTCGGGGAGGACGCGGATCTGCAGCGCACGCTGCGTGAACGCGCCGCCCGACTTGTCCTGCACGTTGACCCGGATCGACAGGACCTGCTCGAGGGCGTCGAAGATCGGGTCGAGCAGCGTGCCGCTGACCTGGGTCAGCAGCGCCTGCACCGGCTGGAGCACGGTCGACAGAACCGTGTTCAGCGTCGGGCGGAGCGCCGTGAGCAGCTCGTCGACCGGCAGGGCCTGGAGGACGCCGCCGAGCAGCGGGATGGCCTCGCCGGTGATCTCGATGTCCTCGAAGGCCGCGGTGATGTCGTCGAGCAGGTCGTCGACGACGCCCGTGACGAGATCGCCGACGTTCTCGACGACCGCGTTGAGGATCAGGCGGACGAGTTCGGTGTTCGGCGGCAGGTTGTTCAGGTTCAGGCCGAGCTGCTTGAGCAGCGCCTCGACGTCGACGGTGATCTTCCCGTTCGACAGGTCGATCGCGATCGCGCCCTTGGCGACCGTGAGGTCCTGGCCGGCGACGATGTCGGAGAGCACCGGCAGGTTGGCGACGTCGATGTTCGCGCTGCCGCCCAGCAGACCGCCGAGCAGACCGCCGAGGAGGCTGTCCAGGTTCAGGCCGTTGAGCAGGTCGCCGAGACCCGCGAGCTCGTTCTGGCTGCCCGAGAGGTTCAGGCCGCCGAGCAGGCCGGCGAGGATCGGGCTCTGGAGGGTGAGCTTGAGGTCGGCGATGTTGTAGTCGCCGGTCTGCTTGCCCTTCTCGCCCTTGGCCTGGGTGGCGCTGGCGGAGATCGCACCCACGGACAGGTCGAGGTCGAGGAGCCCGCCGATGAGGTCCTCACCGAGGGTGGAACCGAGCAGGCCACCGAGGTCGAGGTCGGCGGTCGAGGCGGGGACGTCGTCCTTGCCGGAGACCGCGATCGCACCGGAGTCGGTGACCGCGCCGGAGGCGCCGACGGCGCTGCCGTCCTTCTTGGCGATCGCGGCCTGGTTCACGGCGCCGAGCTTGAGCAGCCCGTTGCCCTTGAGCAGGTTGACCGGTCCGAGGGGGACGTCGAGCGAGTTCAGCAGGCTCACGCCGAGCGGGTTGAGCGCCTTGACGACGTTCTGGTCGCCCTTGTTGGACGCGGCGGCGTTGTCCAGCTTCACCAGCTGGTCCAGGTTGGTGCCCAGGGCGGACCCGGACAGGAAGACGCCCTTCGACTGCGAAACGGGCTTCTCCGCGGCGGAGGCGACGCCGGAACCGGCGACCACGGCGCCGGCGGACACGACGGTGGTGACGCCCAGGGCAACGCCCTGGCGAGTGCGGCTCGGGGTCTGCCGCTTGTGGCGGGGCTTGCTCTTAGCGGGCACGCGAACTCCTCAGGTGTCTGAAACTGGCTGAGGTGTCGGAGGATCCGGTGCGTGGCTTGAGGGCCCGAGTGGTCGGAATTTCGTTGCCGGGCAAAGCAAACGGCCCCAGCGCCCGGAATCGGGGCTGGGGCCGCGTCGCCTTGTCCGGATTCGTCCGGACGGGCGGAGATTGCGTGTGAGCTACTTGACCAGAGCGGCCTTGAGTGAGTCGATCACACCGGCGACGGTCTCGATGTGCATCTTCAGCTCCTCCTCGACGGCGGAGGACGGAATCGTCCCGTTGGTGATGGTCTCGAAGAACGCGCCCGCCGAGCTGCGGTAGGCGTTCAGGTTCGCGAGGGCCGCGTCCATCTTGGCCTGGTCGGAACCCGCGGCCGCGACGGCGTAGTCGACGAAGTCGGACACGTGCTTGCTCCACGAGGCGTAGAACGCGTCGCCCTTGTCCTTGCCGGCGATGCTGCCGACGGCCTTGGAGATGTCCTTCGAGTTGCTGTCGACCGCCGCCGCAGCGGCGGTGAAGGCCGCGCTGTCCGCACCGGCGGTGTAGGCGGTGAAGACGGCGACGCCCGCGAGGTACACGTGCGAGGTCAGATAGTCCGTCAGATTCGCGCGGAGCGTGGAGGCCTCGTCGTTCGGGTCGCCCTCGCCCTTGGTCGCCTTGTCGACGCCGTCGGCCAGGTACGTGGCCATCATCGGCATGTGGCCGGCTGCGGACTTGAGCAGCTTGTAGGCCTTGGTCTCGCCGGCGGCGAACGCGTCGACGGCGACGGCCAGCATGCCGATGTGCTCGTTGAAGGCGGACTCGACGTCCGCGGCCTTCATCGTCCCGCCGGAGATCTTGGCGAAGAACGTGCCGGACGACTTCGCGTAGGCGGACAGGTTGGCGACGGCCTTCTTCTTGCCGGCCTCGTCCTGAGTCTTGGCCGCCACCGCGTAGTTCACGAAGTCGGTGACGTGGCTGCGCCACCGGGTGAGGAAGCCCTCCTCCTCGTCGGGGGCGACGGTGCCGATCGCGGCGGCGACGCGCTGCGAGTTGTCGTCGACGGCCTCGGCGGCCAGCTTGAACTCGGGGGAGTCGGCGCCGGCGTGGTACGCCGTCGCGACCGCCATGCCGGCCAGGTACACGTGCTCGGTGAGCAGGTGCGTGAGGCCGGCGCGCAGCTCGGCGGCGGGGGAGGTCGCGGAGCCCTTCATCTTCGTGGCGGTGGCGATGCCGTCGGCCAGGGCCTTGGCAGTCATCGGCATGTGGCCGGCGGCGGTGATCGCGTCGGCGAACGGGTTGCCCGTCCCCTTCGCGGTGAGCGCCGCGGTAGTGGTGCCGCCGCTGGCGCCCGCCGAACCCTGGGAGTTCTGCTGGTCGCCGGTCGCGCTCGCGGTGTCGTCGTCGCTGCCGCAGGCGGCGAGGCCGCCGCCGAGAAGCGCGGCCGACAGCGCGGCCGCGACGAGGGAGCGTGCTGGTGTGCGCATGGGAGTGTCCCGGGGTGTGAGGGGGCTGGGCCGGACGCCGGATCGACGTCTTGCGTCCTCTTCGGGACCGCGGCGGGGGCGGATTGGCCCGGGTTCCCGCCGACGTGGGTGGGCATCATCACCCTGCTCAGGGAATGAACCATCGCTCGGCACGGTTTACCGTGGATGTACGGGCCAGGCACGCGCCGCGGGGATGTCAGGACCTCGGCGCAGTTGCCGGTGACCGGCCTCACCGGGACGGAGGCCAGGTCACCTGCCTGTGAAGATCGCCCCCGGTGGTTTCCACCGGGGGCGATCGCTCTTAGCGTGGGGGTCATGGACGCCTACCAGCACATTCAGGTGAAGCGGGACGGGGAGACCGTCCGCATCACGATGAACCGGCCGAGCCGCCGGAACTCGCTGTCCGAGGACCACCTCCGCGAGCTCACCGCTGCGTTCTCCGAGGCCGGGCAGAGCGACGCCACGGGCATCGTCCTGGGCGCGAACGGGCCGGTCTTCAGCGCCGGGCACGACTTCGGCGACGTCGCCGCCCGCGACGTCAACGGCGTCCGGGACCTGCTCAACATCTGCACGAACCTGATGCAGACCATCCAATCCGTCCCCCAGGTCGTGATCGCGCGCGTCCACGCCCTCGCGACCGCGGCCGGCTGTCAGCTCGTGGCGACCTGCGACCTCGCGGTGGCCGCCGAGTCCGCCGGCTTCGCGCTCCCCGGCGGCAAGGGCGGCTGGTTCTGTCACACCCCTGCCGTGCCGGTCGCGCGCAACATCGGCCGCAAGCGCCTGATGGAGCTCGCGCTGACCGGCGACGTGGTGGACGCCACCACCGCCGCCGAGTGGGGCCTGATCAACTACGCCGTCCCGGACGACCAGCTCGACTCGGCCGTCGACGACCTGCTCGCCCGCGCCACGCGCGGCAGCCGCTCGGGTAAGGGCATCGGCAAGCAGACGCTGTACGCGCAGCTCGACCGGCCCGAGGCCGACGCCTACAACATCGCGATCCCGGTCATGGCCGCGCTGTCCCAGTCCGCCGCCGCGAAAGAAGGCATGGCCGCGTTCCTGGAGAAGCGGCACCCGGTGTGGCCTGATTAGTCCGTGGACCTCGAGCGCACGACGCTGCTGCGCGACCTGCTCGCGGGAACGGACTGGACGCGGCGGACCACGGAGTTCGCGCGGTCGCTGCGGCGGGCCAAGCACCCGCCCGGGGGGCTCCTGCTCGTCGGGACCCCGACGGCGGAGCCCTGGCACCTGGCCGCGCACCTGGACACCGAGGCTGAGCTCGCCGGTGTGGCCGAGCTCGCGCCGGTCCTCGTCCGGCACGCGGTGCCGGCCGGCGCCCCGCCGCACCTCGCCGTCGACCTGCGGCGCCTGGCGGCCGTGCGGCGCGGCGAGACGCTGCTCGTCGCGGCCGCCGACACCCCCGGGGAGGCGACGCTGGAGCGCGTCGCCGACGCCCGCCGCGCCGGCGCGACCGTGTTCGCGCTGGACGCCGGGGACCGCGACCTCGCCGGGCTCGCGCACGACCGGCTCAGCATCGGCGAGGACGGGCTGGTCGCGGACGGGCTGATCGTGCCCGTCGGCGACGGTTTCGAGGTCGCCTCGCATCTCGTGAGCACGGCGGCGGGGCAGCCGCTGCCACGGCGCGGGGTCCGCGCGCGGCTCGCCTCCGCCCTCGAGGTGATCAGCGGTCCCGCCCCACGACCGCAGCGGTCTTTGTAGGCTCGCCCGGTGATGATCACGACGGCCGCCCTCACGCGGCGGTTCGGGACGTCGGTCACGGCGGTCGCGGACCTCTCGGTCGACATCCCCCCGGGCATCACCGGGCTGATCGGCGCCAACGGCGCGGGCAAGTCGACGTTGATCAAGATGCTCCTCGGTCTGCTCCCGCCCTCGGCCGGCACGGCGAAGGTGCTCGGGCACGACATCCGCACCGAGGGGGTCGCGATCCGGGAGCGGGTGGGCTACATGCCCGAGCACGACTGCCTGCCGCCGGACATGTCCGCGACCGAGCTGGTGGTGCACATGGCGCGCATGTCCGGTCTGCCGCGTGCGGCGGCCCGGGAGCGCACCGCCGACACGCTCCGGCACGTCGGCCTCTACGAGGAGCGCTACCGGCCGATCGGTGGCTACTCGACCGGCATGAAGCAGCGGGTGAAGCTGGCCCAGGCGCTCGTGCACGACCCGCAGCTGGTCTTCCTCGACGAGCCGACCAACGGCCTCGACCCGACCGGGCGCGACGAGATGCTCGGCCTGATCCGCCGGGTCGGCACGGAGTTCGGCATCTCCGTCCTGGTCTCCTCGCACCTGCTCGGTGAACTCGAGCGCACCTGCGACCACGTCGTCGTCATCGACGGCGGAAAGCTGCTGCGCTCCTCGTCGACGGCGGAGATCACCGCGAAGGGGGCGGTCCTGGTGGTCGAGGTGACCGAGCGCGGCGAGGAGGTCGCCGGGGCGCTGCGGTCCCAGGGCCTGGAGGCCACCGCGGACGGAGACGTCCTGCACGTCGGTCTCGTCGACGACAGCACCTACGACGCCGTGCTCGCGGTGGTGACGAGCCTCGACCTCGGCCTGGTCCGCCTGGAGCGGCCGCGGCACCGGATGGCCGAACTGTTCGCGACGCCCGCCGGCGGTGGCGCATGAGCGTTCCCACGCAAGGGCCCCGCGGCGGCGTCATCCACGACCTCGGGTTCCGGCACTACGAGGGGCCGCGCGCGGGGTCGCGCGCGATCGCGCTTGCCCTCTACGTCGACACCCTGCGCGGCGCGTTCGGCCTCGGCCGGACGGCGAAGTCGAAGATCATGCCCGCGATCCTGCTGTTCGCGCTGGTGCTGCCGGCCGTGATCATGGCGCTGATCGTCGGCATCGACAACCGTCTGACGATGCCCGCGAACTACACCGAGTACGTGCTCTCGACCTCGGCGCTGACGAGCCTGTTCATCGCCGGCGCCGCGCCCGCGAGCGTCTCGCGCGACCTGCGGTTCCGGGTCGTCGCGCTGTACTTCTCGCGTCCGCTGCAGCGCGTCGAGTACGTCCTCGCGAAGTACGCCGCGCTCGCCAGCGCGCTGTTCCTGATGATGGCGATCCCGCTGATCGTCATGTACGCGGGCGCGCTGCTCGCCAAGCTCTCGATCGGCTCCCAGACGCCGGACTTCCTGCGCGGCCTGGGCGGTGCGGCGGTCACGGCCGTCCTCGTCGCCGGCATCGCGGTGACGATCGCGGCGATGACCCCGCGCCGCGGCGTCGGCGTCGCGGCGATCATCGTGTCGCTGATCGTCCTGGCCGGAGTGAGCGGGACCGTCACCACCGTCGCCGACGAGAACGGCGCCGAGACCACGGCCGCCTACGGGGAGCTGATCTCGCCCTACGCGCTCGCGCACGGGGTGCAGCACTCGGTGTTCGGCGGACCCAGCGAGGCGACCGTGCCGCCGCCGGGCGCGACCGGGGGCGCGATCTTCGTCCTCGTCGCCGTGGCGGTCGTGGCTGCGTGCCTCGCGCTGCTCATGGCGCGGTACCGGAAGGTGTCGATCTGATGGCGACCCTGCGTATCGACGGCGTCTCCCGCTGGTTCGGCAACGTCGTCGCCGTCAACGACGTGACGATGGAGTTCGGTCCGGGGGTCACCGGTCTGCTCGGCCCGAACGGAGCCGGCAAGTCGACGCTGATCCACATGATGGGCGGGTTCCTGCCGCCTTCCTCGGGCGCGGTCACGCTCGACGGGCAGCCGGTCTGGCGCAACGAGGGGATCTACCGCCGCATCGGTCTGGTCCCGGAGCGCGAAGCGATGTACGACGTCGTGAACGGCTACGACTTCGTGCTCGCCAACGCCCGGCTCCACGGCCTGCCGGACCCGGCGGCCGCGGCCCGACGGGCGATCGAGACCGTCGACCTCGTCGACGCCCAGAACCGGCCGATCTCCACGTACTCCAAGGGCATGCGCCAGCGCGCGAAGCTGGCGACCGCACTGGTCCACGACCCGCAGGTGCTGCTGCTCGACGAGCCGTTCAACGGCCTCGACCCGCGGCAGCGCCTGCACCTGATGGACCTGCTCAAGCGGATGGCGGCCGAGGGCCGCACGGTCATCGTCAGCTCCCACATCCTCGAGGAGGTGGAGGAACTCGCCGACCGGATCGAGGTCATGGTCTCCGGCCGCCACGCCGCCTCCGGCGGCTTCCGCGAGATCCGCCGCCTGATGACCGAACGCCCGCACCGGTACACGATCCGGTCCGGAGACGACCGGGCCCTCGCGGCGGCGATCATCGCCGAGCGGTGCGCCTCCGCCGTCGAACTCGTGGTCCCGAACAACGCGCGGGTCGCCCCGGGCGTGAACGCGGACGCGAACCTGCAGGTCCAGGCCACCGACGTGGGGGAGTTCGTGCGCGTGCTGCCACGAATCGCGCATCAGCGGGGGATCCGCCTCTACGAGGTCAGTCCCGCCGACGAGTCGCTGGAGTCGGTGTTCGCGTACCTGGTGAGCCGATGAACACGCACACCGGGCACGCGCCCACCATCGGCGGACCGTTCAACATGACGGTCGCTCAGCTGACGATGCGTGGCCTGCTGGGCCGCCGCCGCATCATCTTCCTGCTCGCCCTGCCCGCGCTGCTGCTCAGCCTCGCGATCCTGATCCGCGCGCTCGCCGGCCAGGACGACGAGGTCACCGCCGGGGTGGCCGGCGGCCTCGGCATCGCGGTGTTCGTCCCCCTGATGGGGGTCATCGCCGGCACCGGGGCGATCGCGCCCGAGATCGACGACGGGTCGATCGTCTACCTGCTCGCGAAACCGCTCTCGCGCCACACGATGGCGACGACGAAAGCCATCGTCGCGATGGCGACGATCGTGCTCTTCTCCGGTGTCCCCGCGGGACTCGCCGCGTTCCTGATGTCGGGCACCGACAACGACCTGGCGCTCGGCTTCCTGGTCGGGGCCTCCGTGGCCGGTATCGCCTACGGCGCGGTGTTCCTGCTGCTCGGTGTCGTCACGCGCAGCGCGGTGCTGGTCGGTCTGCTCTACGCGCTGGTGTGGGAGACGGTGGTCGGCAGCTTCATCCCCGGCGCACGGACGCTGAGCATCTCGCAGTGGGCGGCCTCGGTCACCGAGGCGATCGTCGGTGAGGACGTCGCCGACAGCCTCGGTCTGGAGTCCGCGGTCAGCCTGGGTGTCGGGATCCCGATGCTCGTGATCGTCACGGTCGGGGCCACCTGGTACGCCGGGCACCGGCTGCGCACGATCCGGCTGTCCGGGGAGGAGTGAGCGTGGCGGAACGAACCGCGCCGGCGGCGGTGCGCAACCGCGCCGCGGGGGCCCTGCTCGGCACGGCGGCCGGGGACGCCCTCGGCGCCGGCTACGAGTTCGGCGACCCGATGGCGGCCGATGCCCCCGTCGAGATGCGCGGGGGCGGCGGCTTCCAGTGGGCACCGGGGGAGTGGACCGACGACACCGCGATGGCGCTCGTGATCGCCGATGCCGCCGCGGCCGGCGACCTGCGCGACGAGGCCGTCCAGGACCGCATCGCCGCGGCTTGGGCCGCGTGGGCGCGCGACGCGACCGACGTCGGCGTCCAGACCCGGAAGGTCCTCACCGACGCGTCCGCGGCCGCCGGTGGCGTCCCCACGGCGAACCACCTGCGCGCGGCCGCCGCCGAGCTGCACGCCGGCACCTCGCGCACCGCGGGCAACGGGTCGCTGATGCGCACCGCGCCGGTCGCGCTGGCCTACCTCGGGGACGCCGAGGCGTGCGCGGAGGTTGCGTTCGCATTGAGCAGCCTGACCCACGCCGACCCCGAGGCCGGCGAGGCGTGCGTGCTGTGGTCGCTCGCGATCCGGCACTCCGTGCTGACCGGTGAGCTCGACGCCCGCGTCGGTCTGCTCGGGCTGCCCGCCGCGGCCCGCGAGAAGTGGCTTAAGCGGCTCAACGAGGCCGAGCGCGAGCCGGCCACGACGTTCCGCGACAACGGCTGGGTCGTCCACGCACTGCAGGCCGCCTGGGCGTGCATTCTGCAGACGCCGGTGCTGCCCTACGACCCGGACCAGCACCTCGTCGACGCCCTGGAGAACTGCGTCCGGGCGGGCGGGGACACCGACACCGTCGCCGCGATCGCCGGTGGGCTCCTCGGCGCGTGTCACGGCGTGGGAGCGATCCCGCAGGACTGGGCCGACGTCCTCCACGGCTGGCCGGGACGGTCGACCGACGACCTGGTCCACCAGGCTAGAGAGCTCGCGGCCGCGAGCTGGGCCGAGGACCCCGACGCCGAACTGTTCGACCTGCCGGAGTGAGTGTGCGTTACGCCGAGGACTTCGTCGCCGGGACCGTGTACCAACTGGGTCGCTGGCCGATGACCGAGGCCGACATCGTCGCGTTCGCGAAGACGTTCGACCCGCAGCCGATGCACATCGATCCTGACGTGGCGTCAGCCGGCCAGTGGGGCGGGCTCATTGCGAGCGGTCTGCACACGATGGCCGTGTACCAGGCCCTGATCGTGGCGTCCGTCTGGACCGACGTGGTGGGCAAGGCCGGGCGCAACGTCAACGCGCGGCTGCGCCGCCCGGTCCGCCCCGGGATGGTGCTGACCGGCACGGCGACACTCACCGAGGTGACCCTGCGCCCGGAGAAGGGCGACGCGATCCTGGGCTGGCATGCCGAGCTGGTCGACGAGGCCTCCGCAGAGGTCGTCCTGATCGTCGACGCGGACGCCGTCGTGTACATGCGACCGGCCGCCTGACCCGCCCGGGCCAGCCCTGGCACACGGGTCCGGTTCTCAGCCTCCTCTCACCCGGGGAACTCTGCGGGGGTACAGGTCCCGGACCAGAGGAGACACCCGTGTCCAGAAGGAGCAGGCGTCCGCTGTTCGCCGCCCTGCCGATCGCCGTCAGCGCGGCCCTGGTGCTGACCGCGTGCGGGGGTGGCAGCGACAGCGGGGACGCGACGGCGCAGACGGACCCGGCTGCGGTCGCCG